>JAUTWX010000265.1 GCA_030838385.1 Acidobacteriaceae bacterium | reverse complement strand
CGTTGGGACCTGTCCTTCAGGCAAAAATCTTCAGGACTGATCTCGGTATTTTGCTGTCGAACTTCGCGATGCTCGCCTTGATGCTTTGGGTGGTAAGCACGATGAAAGAGTTCGACCTGAGCACGTTCACGCTGCTGCTCCTTCTTAATCCGCTCCTCTTCTCAGTAGTCGCTACACTGAACAAGGAGATCTTCGCGGTCACCGGCCTGATACTCTTCCTTCGCTATATGACCGCAAAGAGATATCGGTTCCTGGTGCTGATGGCAGCGTTGCTGGTATCAGCCGGGGGACATTGGCAACAGGCTGCCGTTTTGCTGATGCTTGGCTGTCTGGAGAGCCGCTTTTCTCCGCTCCGCAGCAAACCATGGGCAGGCGTAATCGTCATCCTTCTCTTCTTTACCGTTGCATACGCGCTGGTCTTTCACCTGGTGCCGATAGTGATCGCTGGATTGCTTGCTCAGGCTGAGCAAGGCCATACGATTGTGATTCTGGACAACATTCAAGGCAATTTTGGATTTCCCTTGGTTGTGATTCCCAAGATCCTGATGAACGTGATGGGCTATTTCATGACGCCGACATATTTTCTCCGGGACTATTGGAGCGAAGACTTTTCGAACTGGTACGACCAGTTCTTCGTTCAGGCGCAGGAATTTCTCACGACTGCCCTGCTCTTCGGACTGCTGATTGCCCGCAAGTTGCCTCTGAAGCAACCCGCAGTCTACCTGCTCGCCGTCTACCTTATCCTGACGGCCGTCAATCCGATGATCCAGCCTCGCTATGAGTATCCTGCCTACGTTCTACTGTGTCTGCAGGCATCGCGATATTTCCGGCTTGGCGCAGGCCTGTCAGGAACGACTCAGTCGCACGGCTCGCTTAACGCCCACGCTGCGCATCCCTGACTTAAAGAAGGCGGCAAATCAGATCAGCTTTCGTCGCCGTCATCTGCGGCCATGCGCATCGTACCTACGAGGGATTGAGATTGAAATATGGCGAAAACAGATGATGCAACCTTGAGAGAACAACTGGTCGCCCTTCTGAAGGGCGGCCAGGCACATGCCACGTTGGTGGACGCAGTGGCTCAATTCCCTGCAGATCGCATTAGTGAGCGGCCGCAGGACCTACCCTACTCCGCGTGGCAACTGGTGGAGCATATACGGATCACGCTTCACGATCTGTTGGAGTTCGCCACCAACTCCGACTACGTCGAGCTGGAATGGCCCAGCGGCTACTGGTCGAAGAATGCGGCACCCGGCAAAGGCGAATCCTGGGATGCGACAGTGAAAGCCATTCAGGCAGACACGAAGAGCTTCGAGGCGCTCGTCCATTCTCCAGACGGCAATCTGTATGCGACCATCCCGTGGGGAAAAAACGGAGAGACGCTGCTGCGAGAGGTTCTGCTGGCAGCGGACCACACCAGCTATCATGTGGGCGAGTTGATTCTTCTGCGGCGGATGCTCGGGATCTGGAAAAGCTAGCGCCAACTCACAGCCAATTGCCAGCGAAGATGCCGTTGCGCAGTCTTGCGAAGCACGCGCTCGAATTCCTCGGTCTCTTTCAGGACTTCCTGAGTTTCGTTGCCCAGTGCAAGAGGATGATCGCGGAGGAAATCGATCAGCGTGCAGACCGTGATAAGGCCATCCTCGGCAGCAAACCACTGCGGCGGCGGCAGAGTCTTTGCCCACTCAGGATCACCGGCGCCTTCTTCCAGAAGCAGCGCCATCGAGTTTTCATCCGCGGAAAAGAAGTCGAGGACCGGTCGCACGCCGAGGCGATGGGCCAGCTTTTCCAGAGCATCTTCGTTTCTGGCCAGCGCGCGACCATTCACAAAGATGTCGTATCCCGGATCCTCGCCCTCTACGACGATGTACATGGACGCAGCCACGCGAGCAGTGTACTCCAGGGTCTGTGAGATGCGGACAGCGGATTGCAGGTAGCTATGTTTGAGTAATCTCAAGGATTACTCCCCGATTGTCCCAATTTGAGAATGCCCACACGATCGCGAGGACGATCAGAATCGCTCCGGCAACGACGGTCCAATCCGGTCTGATGTGCAACAGAACGACGGATTCCGCGGTTGCAACCAATGGCTGTGTCCATTGCAAAATGCTCACGCGGCCGGCTCCTGATGTACCGAGCAACCAATAGAAAAGAAGATAACCACAGACCGACATGAAAGCGGCGCCGGTCACGAAGCCAAGAGCAGCGGTTGCCGACCACGTTACGGTCTCATGCTCCACCAGTGGAGAAGCAATCGATAGCAGCAAGGCTGAGATCGCGAACTGCCCGAACATCGCCTCGACGACGGATATTTCGGGCAAATGTTTCTCAGCGGCGGCTAGGCCCCAGGCAAGCATTGCCACGGCCGCAAGAGGAAACAACATCCAGGGCACTTGACGCGTTGCGATGCTGAGTCCGTTGCCCACCAGAAAGAGCACGCCTCCCAGGCCGCAGACGGCAGTAGTGATCGTAAGCCGAGCACTGATCGCCAGGAAAACAGGAACGGCTGCCATATCGGCGACCGCAATAGCCGGCGACACGTGCTGGATGCCGATGCCTATGAGTATCTGCGGAAGGCACAAAATGCCTGTTCCCGCGATAACCGCGTTGCCAAGTATGCGCAGCGATCTGCGCCATATTCGACGGCGAATCGCCCCGGGGCAGCAACAGAACAGCGCTGAAGCCATAGCGGATCGCGAGAGCGCGAAGGTGCGGCTGCGCAGGAAGAGATGTCGTCAGGATCCATTCCGAGCCCCACAGCAGGGATAACCCCACAAACGCGGCGATGGTCCGATGGCGCATACGCAGAGAGGGCTACGCGCTCAGCGTAGCCCTTGTCTCCAAAGACTACCGGCGGCCGCCCGGTCCTCCGCCACTGCCCGGACCACGGCCGCCACCACCACTCCGCCCGCGACGGCGGCGACGCCGATTCGGATCTGCCGCTGCGCCTCCGTTCTGTGCCACACCCGCAGGCGTCGGCGCATCGTCGGCACGATTGAAGTTGGGCTCGTTCTCCTCGTCCACCGGCTCGTCGCTTTCTTCGAAGTCGTCGCCGCCCTCGATCATGATGGTGCTTGCGTTCGAGGACGGCTGACGGTCGGAGGATGCTTCGCGATCCGGCCGCTCCTGGCGCGGCGGCCGTGGTGCCGCCGGCTCGCCGCCACCCTCACTGCCGGGCTCTGGCAATCCAAGCTTCTGCCGCTGCTCCTTCAGGAGCGCCTTTCGGGAAAGCTTGATGCGATTGCCCTCGATGCCCAGGACCTTCACCATCACCTGATCACCTTCGCGGAGTTCGTCCTTCACATCCTTCACGCGATGCTCGGCGATCTCGCTGATGTGCAGCAAACCGTCGGTACCGGGAAAGAGTTCCACGAAGGCGCCGAACTCAGCCAACCGGACAACCTTGCCGAGGTAGGTCTTCCCTATCTCGGGCACAGCGGTGAGATCGTTGATCATGCCGAGTGCCTTGGTCAATCCGACTTCGTCGCTCGAAGCCACATTGACGCGGCCCGTATCGTCGACATCGATTTTGACGCCAGTCGCCTCGATGATGCCGCGAATGACCTTTCCGCCCGGCCCGATCAGGTCGCGGATCTTGTCCGTGGGGATCTGCAAGGTGTGGATGCGCGGAGCAAACTTGGATCGCGTCTCGCGTGCGCCTTCCAGTTCGGCATCCATCTTGTCCAGCAGGAAGAGCCGACCGTGGCGCGCCTGCTCGAGTGCCTCACGCATAATCTGGCCGGTGATACCGCTGATCTTGATGTCCATCTGCAGCGCCGTGATGCCCTTGCGCGTGCCGGCGACTTTAAAGTCCATGTCGCCGTAGTGGTCTTCGGCTCCCGCGATGTCGGTCAGGACGGCATACTGCTCGCCCTCCTTCACCAGGCCCATCGCCACACCGGCGACCGAGCCCTTCAACGTGACGCCCGCATCCATCAGTGCCAGGCTCGCTCCGCAGACAGTCGCCATCGAAGAAGAGCCGTTCGACTCCAGAATGTCGGAGACGATGCGGAATGTGTAGGGAGACTCGTCCACCGATGGCAGCACGGCCGATATGGCACGCTCAGCCAATGCGCCGTGACCCACTTCGCGCCGGCCAACGCCGGTCATGCGTCCGGTCTCGCCCACCGAGAACGGTGGGAAATTGTAGTGCAGCATCAGCCGCTTTTTCTGCTCGCCTTCGTAGGTCTCCAGCCGCTGCTGATCGTCTGTGGTGCCGAGCGTGATGGTGACCAGAGCCTGCGTCTCACCACGAGTGAAGAGCGCCGAGCCATGCGTGCGCGGCAGCACGCTGGTCTCGATGGTGATCTCCCGGATTTCGTCGAAGGCGCGGCGATCGGGGCGTACTCGCTTCTGCAATACCTGCTCGCGGAAGATGCGCTCGCGCAGGGCTTCGTAGTACTTGCCAAGCTTCTTCTTCGCGTCCGGCTGATCGGCTGGCAGTTCCTTCGCCAACTCATCCTTGATTGCCTTGACCATCGCGTAGCTCTCTGCCTTGGGGTGCGTCTTGGTATCCAGCGCATCCTTTAACCGGGCACCGATCTTCGACTCGAGCTCCGATGCGTAAGCATGGTCGACATCGATCTCAGGAACCACACGCTTGGTCTTGCCGGCCTTTGCTACGAGCTCTTCAATCGCCGCAACAATCTTCTTGACCTCGCCATGGCCGAAGTCGATCGCATCCACCACGATCTCTTCGCTCACTTCCTTCGAGCCGCTCTCCACCATCACGATGCCGTCCTTGGTGCCGACGACCATGATGTTCAGCGTGCTCTCGTGCCGCTCCGCATATGTGGGATTGATGATGAACTGATCGTTGACACGACCCACGCGCACCGCGCCGACCGGGCCGCCGAACGGGATATCGGAGAGCGCGAGAGCCGCGCCGGCACCATTGATGCCGATGACATCCGGGTCGTTTTCTTTATCGGCCGAGAGGACGAACGCGATGACCTGCGTCTCGTTCCGGAAGCCTTCAGGAAAGAGTGGGCGGATGGGACGGTCGATTTGCCGCGAGGTCAGGATCTCCTTCTCGCTGGGACGTCCTTCGCGCTTGATGAAGCCGCCGGGAATGCGGCCGCCGGCGTAGGTGTATTCGCGGTAATCCACGGTGAGGGGAAAGAAATCGATGCCTTCGCGCGGCTCTGCCGAAGCCACTGCGGTGACCAGAACCACGCTGTCACCTTGCGATACCAGCGCGGCGCCGGGGGCCTGTTTGGCCATACGGCCTGTCTCAAAGGTCAGTCGCTTGCCGCCGGCAAGCTCTACGGATACTTCTTGTTTCATGGAATCCTCGTTTTCTGTGCAGCGCAGGAGATGGTGTCGCTCCAGGCAGGAAGGCACGCAGCACCCATCGGAAAGTTCGGGTGCAGGTCTTGGTTCGCACGCGACCTCCTCTCAGCCATCGCGGCGAGTGGAAGGGTGCGGAAGCGACGCGCGCCACTAGCCCTGAAGGGCCGTGACCGGAATCCCACGTCGCTGTCGCTGGAAGCGTGCGGTAGAAAGGGCAAGGTGTACGGACTTACTTACGAATGCCCAGCTTGCCGATAACGTCGCGGTAGCGGACGGAGTCGCTGGTCTTCAGGTAGTTCAGAAGACGACGCCGCTTGCTTACCAGCATCAACAGACCACGGCGGGATGCGTGGTCCTTCTTGTGAGTCTTGAAATGTTCGGTCAGCTCGCCGATCCGTTCGCTGAGAATAGCGATCTGCACCTCGGGACTCCCTGTATCCGAATCGTGTGTCCGGAAGCGGGAAATCACCTCTGTCTTCTTTTCTGTTGCCAGCACGCTTACCTCTCTATGCTCTCTATCGAATCCACTCTCTAAGTGTCTGCCCCAAGAGTAACATAGAGGGCTTTTTCGAGGACAGTGGCATCGGCCGGGTTGCGGTAATTAGTGGACCGCGATCTCGCTCTTCGCGCCTTCTCTTGGATTGTTTTTATCCAGCAGGAAGGTCAGCAGCACCATGATTGCCGAAGCCGCGGCCAGCGCAAAGTACACATCCACATAGGCCTGCGCCGATGTCTGCGCCAGGAGAGAATTATAGATGCGGAGAGCGGCACCGCCCTGCGCATTCGATGGTCCAAGGTGGCCAGTGAGCGCACTCGTCATGGACTGCAACCGTTGCTGGTAGACGCCATTGCCCGGGTGCAGATACTGGAGAAGGTTCGCCTGGTGAAAGGCTGCGCTCTCCGTGACAAAGGCGTTGGTGAGCGAAATCAGGATAGACCCGCCGATATTGCGAGCGAAATTGATTAGCCCCGCCACCTGATTGTTCAACTCGCGCGGGATGCCGAAGTAAGCCGCCGTGGTGACGGAGATGAAGACAAACGGTATCGCCGCAACCTGGACAATGCGTAACCACGACGCAAAGCCGAAGCTCATCCCAAGATTCACGCGCAGCGCGGAGTATCCATATCCGAGAACGAACAGAACGAAGCCGAACACGATGATGTTGCGCGCCGGAAAGCGAGAGACGGCTATCCCGGCCATCGGCATGACGACGATCAGCATCAGTCCGCCCCAGGAGAGCGCCAGGCCCGCAATGGTGGCGGTATACCCCAGCAACTGCTGCGTGAACTGCGGTTGGAGCACCGTGGCGGCGTTCAGAATGCCACCCGTCATCAGCATCAGGAACGAGCAAACGGCAAAGTTCTTGTACCTGTAGAGCCGCATCTCCATTATCGGTCTCTTCGTGCCCCACACCTCCCACCAGATGAGTGTTAGGAAGGAAATGGCGAAGGTGATGGCATAGAACCTGATCCAGTGCGAGCCGAACCAATCCCACTCCTCGCCCTTGTCCATGAAAATCTCAAGCGATCCCATCGAGATCACCAACAGAATCACGCCGATGTAGTCGATCCGCCAGAAGTTCTTACGGTCAGGCTTCAGGTAGGGAGGATCCTCTACCACCATTTGCACCAGGAACAAGGCAGCGATTCCGATGGGGATGTTGATGTAGAAAATCCAGTGCCAAGTGTAGTTGTCCGTCAGCCATCCGCCGATCGTAGGACCGATCGACGGCGCGAGCACCGCCACCAGCCCATAGAGAGAAAATGCCAACCCGCGCTTGCTCGGCTCGAACGAGTCCGCCATGATGGCCTGCGCCATCGGCTGCAGCCCGCCGCCGCCGGCTCCCTGAACCACGCGAAAGAACAGCAGCAGCCCCAGCGAGGGAGCCAGGCCACACAGGAACGATGCGCCGGTGAAGATGAGCAGGCACATCATGAAAAAGTTTTTGCGCCCGATCACGCTGGACGCCCAGCCACCCATGGGCAGCACGACGGCGTTAGCGACCAGATATGTCGTCAGCACCCACGTGCTCTCATCGCGGCTGGCGCCGAGACCGCCGGCGATATACGGCAATGCTACGTTCGCGATGGAGGTGTCCAGCACCTCCATGAAAGCAGCCATCGCAACGGTCGCAGCAATCACCCACGGATTCGTCTTCGGCTTCCATGCCGTCATGGGAACTGCTGCCGCCGCCGCTGCCATATCTTCGTCTTGCTCCTGCCGGATGGGGCTCGCCTTGGCGCAAGAATACGGCTAATGAGCGCGGCAGAACCGGAGTAGTTTCGCTAAATAGATGCAAAAGTGGCGCAAGCCGACTCGGAAATTGGGCACAACGGTGCTTGGTCAGTCCGGCCCTGAGTGGACACTTGCTCTACTGAAGATGCTGGCTGGAAGGTAGCCGCGCGATGTTACTTCCCCTCGTCGAGCTGGCTGGTCCAGTGCAGGAAGCGGATCAGTCGTCCCTTCTCCTGCCATACGAAGCGAAAAAACTCTCGGGCACCGATACTGTGAGCTTCACGTCCCGAGTAGGTCTCAATCCGCCAGCGCAGATATTCGCTGCGCCATGGCCGCAGGCGATGTCCACGCGTGGCATTCCAAAGAAACCGCACCGCAGCTCGCATTGCCGTTGGCTCCGGACCTCAGTATAGATGTCTGCTGTCCCACACCGGCAGCGTCTCGTTTCTTGGTCTGCCTGGGCGGTCTCGATACTCGCCAACAGGAAAGCAGCTCTAATCGGAGTCTCAGCGGCTTAGAAAGCGTCTCTGCTTTACCTACCTCATCCCTACATCTTGTTGAAGAGTGTTCCCTGCTGCTCGATCGCGACGATCACCGATTCGAGTGCTGACTGCTGTGTCTGGTTGGAGGAGAGCTCCGTCGCTACTGTCGGCAAGTCCGCCTGCAGCAGATTCGTCTGGTTCACCACCAGTTGCGTCCGCTCCTGCGTGGCATAGGACGATGCCGACTGGAATCGATTGATCGCGCCGTCGAGCGATGCGCGCTGCGTGCTCACCTGCGAAAGAGCCGCGCCCAATTGCGATGTCAAAGAAGTGGTCGACGCCGTATTGCCGGTGGAGAAACCCTGAATGAGTTGATTCAACGTACCCAGCAGATCGCCGCCAGCGGCAGTGAACACCTGTTGCCCGGGAAGATTCGTCGCGATCGACTGGCCACCCGGCGTGCTCACGTGATTCACAACGCTATCGCCGGTGTAGGTCACGGTCGCGGGACTGGTCGAGGTGTCCAGTTGGAATGGCGGGCTACTGTTCTGGCTCCCCGAGAAGAGATATCTGCCGCTGTAGCTTGTGTTCGCCAGCCCCAGGACCTCATCGCGAATGCTGGTGAGCTCCGCGGCAACACTGGACTGGTCACTGGCATTGTTGGTGCCGTTATTTCCGGCCGTGGCAACTGAGATCGCCTGATTGATCTGGTCAACCACCGACCCAAGCGTGGAATCGGCGACCTGCATCATAGCCGTAGTGGTCGACGCGGTCTGCGTGAACGTACTGTCTGCAGCAATTTGCGCCGCGAACTGTACATTCTGTGACGCCGCCATCGGATCATCGCCCAATCCGCTGAGCCGCACACCGCTGGATATCTGGCTGGAGAGCGCCTGCTCGTGCGCTGTGTTCCGGGAAAGGGCGGCGGTGAGCCGCTGGATGTAGTTAGGATCGACGTTCATATTCCAGTTCTCCGATGGCTACGACGTTACAGCGGTCTCGGTGCCCAGATTGATGGCACTTGCCACCACCGAATTCAAAATGGTGAATACCTTGGAAGCGGCCTGATAGGACTGCTCATACGTCTGCAAGAGCGCTGCCTGATCATTCATATTGACGGAGGACAACGCGCTCTGCTGCGACTGGAGCTGTGTGAGAGAGGCGCTCTGGGATGCCTGCGTCGTGGTCGCCTCGTTCACCTTCGCGCCGACCTCGCCCACGAGTGCCGCATACAACGCAGTCGGCGTCTGGCCACCGACAATCGTTGCCGAGGCGAGCGCCGCGATCGCGGTAGCGTTCGATCCGTCCTGTGCTCCAGCGCCAGAAGCTGAAGCAGCCACCCCGCGAGGGTCGGTCAGCGTGACAGAGATGGCGCTCGCTGCTCCAGTGGCGCTGCCGCTCAACGAGAAGATCGCCGCACCGCTGTTTCCACTGGCGTCTACTCCGCTGGCCTGCTGCGAGTTCACCGCGGTGCCCACGTTCCAAGCCAACTGATCGAGCGCGGTAAGAGCGCTCGGAATATCGGAGTCTCGCGCCTGAAGTGTGCCGCCGATCTGACCGCCACCATTACTCAGAGCGGAGGTCTGGTCTACGCCGCCGAGCAGCAGATGAGTCACTCCACCCGTGCTCTGCGTCTGCAGGTCCACCCTCTGCCCGCCTGCCACCAGCACGGCGCCGGAGGTCGTGGTGATGGTCAGGCTGTTGTTCTCATTCGTGATCTGATGGATGCCAACGAGCTGGGACAACTGCTGAAGGTCATACTGCCGCTGATCTTCGAGTGTTCCCGCATCGCCGCTCGGGCTGCTTGCGCTGATCTTTGCGTTCAGGCTGGCGATGTCCGTGGTCAGCGAGTTCACCTGATCGGCCCCGGAAGCAATGGACGCATCGAGACCTGAACTCTGCTGTTCCAGGCTGCTCGATACCTGGTTGAATATCGCTGCCAGATTCTGCGCCGCGGATATCACTCCGGTTCGCAGACTGGAGTTTGATGGATCGGCCGAAAGCGACGAGAAGCTCTGAAAGAACGCCGTCATTTGCTGGCCAATGTCGGCAACACCACTGCTCGTAGCGCTTCCCGTGGACGTGATCGCGCCGGAAAATAAGGACTGCAGATCGTTGAGCGCGGCGAGTCGTGCGGCGGTGGACGACTGGTCTTGCGTCTGCTGGTCGATACGCTGGTTCAAGACGCGGTCGCGCTGTGAGATCGCTCCCTGCAGGGACACGCCCCCAGCCGCCGACCGACCGCCGACCGTTACCGTGTCAAGGGAGCCCCACTGTACCGTCTCGGTGGTATACCCAGGCGTATTTGCATTCGCGATGTTCCCCGCCACGACCGAGATTGCGGCCTGGTCCGCCGCCAGGGAGCTGGTCGCGATATTCCACGCTTGATTGAGAGAAGCCATTGTGTTCAGCGCGTGGCCAGGGCCTGATAGCCGTCAACAAGTGAAGCGTGTCCCGGCTGTAGCCCAAGCACATTCAGATTGATCCGCGTCTGCCGAAGCAGACGATCGAGCAGCAGCAGCTTCCAGGAAAGTCGTGCGTGCGTCGCATCGGAGACAGAGAGCCGCCGGCCTTTCGCTTCCCACTCCCGGCAGTGACACGCCAGCTGTACAAGGAGATCTGCATCCATGTTCGCCAGCCCATCGATCACACGATCGAGTGTCCGCTCAATCTCCGCGGCTTGAAGAAACCACGGATTTTCCGTTCCGCTGCGCGTCATTCAATCATCCTTAGCCGTGCAAGTTGCGCAACATCGCGTCTGCTACGTCCTGCGGCGCCACTTGATATCCTCCGCTGGCGATCTGCTGTTGAAGGCCCGCGATACGATCCTGCCGAACCTCGGGCATCTGCATGGCTTGGGTCACCATCTGAGCTGCGGAACTGAGGTCCGTCGAGTCATTCGCGGACGGCGTGCTGCCCGCAGGAGGAGCGGATCGACTGTCTGTGCGGGGCCGGGATGGCGCCTCAACCCGGAGGCTCGCCAGATTCGATGGATAGGTGGATCGATCGTGTACGTCCATGGATGGACCTCCTCGCAACTTATATCGGCTGCGATCCGGAAAGCTTGAGGCCCTTCGTGATGGCGCCATCCTTTTGGCCCTTCTGACCGTTGGCATGGCCGGACTCCAACTGGTGAAGAATCCGGTCAGCAATGCCGAAGCCGCCACGCTCAGAGATCGCCCGCGCAAGCGACTCAGACGCGAAGCCCGCCAGGGCGCCTCCGCTTCCCGCATCATCGCCGCTGTCTTCTCCGGTGAGGCCATTGCTCTGCTGCATCGGTTTCAACAGCTCTGCCATTAGGCTTGCCTCAAACTCGTGCGCCGAGCGCTCCAGTCTGGGATCCTTGGCTTGCGCTGCGCTGGCGGAGTTGCTTTGCAATGCCGGGCCCTGCGGCTCCACTTTCGCGAGCTGCACTAGAGCACCTCCAGCTCGGCTTCAAGGGCTCCAGCCTCTTTCATCGCCTGTAGGATCGAGATCACATCGCGCGCACTGGCGCCAATGCCCTGCAGCTCCTGCACCAGATCATCGACGGTTGCGCCGGGTTTCAACACGATCTGGTTCACTGGCTTGTCCTGCGCACTTACGCTGGTCTGCTGGACGGTTTGTGTCGTGCCATTGCTGAACGGTCCGGGCTGGGAGACAGCGACTTCGCTGACGACATTCACGACCAGCCCGCCATGCAGAATGGACACTGGGAGCAGGCGAACATTGCCGCCGATCACTACCGTTCCGGTTCGTTCATTCACCACCAGCTTGGCGCGCGGGAAGGTCTCGATCTCCACCGCCTCCACGCGTGCCAGCAACGCGGGCAGATCCTCTCCCGGTTGGGGGCGCAGATCGACGCGCCGGCTATCTGCCGCATGCGCGAGAGGGCGCTTCAGTTCACTGTTGATCGCATCGGCCATGCGCTCTGCGGTGCGAAAATCCGCATCGTTCAGCAATATAGAGAGCGAAGGCAATCGAGACAGCTCGAGCGGCACGCCGCGTTCCACCATTGCGCCACCCGGAATGCGCCCTGTGGTCGGATGATTGACCACCTTCACATTTCCATTGGCTGCCGCCGCATATCCTCCCAGCACGATCGGACCCTGAGCTTGCGCATAGATCCGTCCGTCCGGTCCGTAGAGTGGCGTCATCAGCAGAAGCCCGCCGTTAAGGCTGCGCGCATCGCCGGCCGAAGAGGCCGTGACATCGATCTTGGTGCCGGGCTCTGCAAACGGCGGCAACGTCGCCGCAATGAACACGGCAGCCATGTTCTGCACCCGGAGGGTGTTTGCGCTGCCAGTCGTGGGCACGTTCACTCCCATACGCTGCAGAGTGGAGATGAGCGTCTGTACAGGAAAGACCGCGAGACGGTAGAAGAGATCCGCCCGAAAGCTGCCCTCCTGCGTGCGGCGGGCGAGCGGCTGATGCGTGGCTGCAACAATCCGCACGTCTACCCGCACCGTCTCGTTTTCGCCGACCCGCTGAAGTTCGCCGCTCTCCAGGAAACGCAACAGCTTGGACTGGAGCGCGAGCGGCATCTCGCCGATCTCGTCCAGAAACAGCGTGCCCCCGTTCGTCGCCTCAATCCGCCCGGTGCGGCGCTGTACCGCCCCGGTAAAGGCGCCACGGGCATGGCCGAAGAGTTCGGCCTCCAGCAGTGCTTCCGGGATGGCCGCGCAGTTCAACGCGACAAAAGGCCGGTCAGCACGCGGGCTCAAGCGATGCAGAGCATGCGCCACCACCTCTTTCCCCGTTCCGGTCGGTCCCTGGATCAGGACGGTGGTCTTGCGCTTCGCCACTAGACGTATGCGACGGCTCACCTCGAGCATCCTATTCGAGTCTCCGATCAGCTCCGGCAGCCGCACAGATATTGCAGTGACGGCAGACGCCGGGGGAGTCGAGCGCGGCCAAAGCTTACCGTCCGGGCCCGGAGCCATCGCCACCGCCGGTCGGATTGGCGAGACCATATCGGGAATCAGCGGCGCAGAGCCCTCCTCGCACACCGAACGGAGGACCTGCAACAGCTCACCGCGCCGCGGGCTCCGTGCGGCTCCCGCCAATCCAGCAAGCGCCCCATCGAGCGCAATCAGATCCATCGTGGGATGGCTTGAGCGGACCTCGTCCGCAAAATCCTCCAGATACAGATCGGGCAGCGGACCATCCAACAACGTCGCGTGCGGATGCGTCCGCTCCATGAGCAACAGCGCGGCCGCGCCTCCATCTGCTTCGTAAACCTCCCACCGCTGTTCCGTTAGCGCACTGCGCAGGCGGGCTCGGACCGCAGCATCCGTGCTCAACACCAGCACAGATGCTGCATTTTTCGTCATGACGGAAGCTGTTGCCATCGTGGGCCTCTCTTTTCACTCTTTTGCTTTTGGGGGACACCCGCCCTGCTACTGCATGGCCGCTTGCTGGAATGCTGGTGGGAGCATCGGCAGCGGCACGGGTTGCGCCGCCTTGCCGGTTTCAAGCCCGGCGATGCAGTAGCCCTGGCCGCGAATGGTTTCGATCAAGGAGCCGCTGGGACCCAGCTTGCGGCGCAGATAGTTGATGTAGACATCGACGACGTTGGTGTTACTGGCGTCGCTCGTGCTCCAGACCCGCTCCAGCAGCGTCGCGCGGGAGACGCAACGCCCACGATTGAGTATCAGGTATTCGAGCAAACCGAATTCGCGGCGGCTCAAAGCGATCGCCTCCTGGCCGCATTCGAGCGATCGCTGCAGGCGGTTCAGCTCCAGGTCGCCACAACGCAGCACGGCGCCCCCATCCTGGCGGCGCACCAGGGCACGGCAGCGCGCCTTCAGCTCCCGCATGGCGAAGGGCTTCATCATGCAGTCGTCTGCGCCCGCCTCCAGGCAGGCAATGCGGGTTTCAAGCTCTGCGGCCTGTGCCGTCAGGACCAGGACACGCATGCCATTGCCTAGCGTGCGCGCCACTTCCAGGACACCCATGCCCATATCTTCCGGAAGGTCCAGATCCAGCAGAAAGAGGTCGTAGTCCGCGCTGGCGACCGCGCTGGCGGCGGCCGCGCCATCCCCTACCAGGGTGACCGTGTGATCTTCCTTTTCGAGCGACCGTGCGATAAACATTCCCAGGGCAGCTTCATGTTCAGCAATCAGGATTCTCAAGACCTATCCCTCTTCTCAGCGCCGGGTTGGATCCCCGGCTTGCAAAGACACCATCTCGTCAAATGGGGCTGCTTGGCAAGATATTGCTTTGTTTTTTCTTCGCCTATATTTCGCTTTTGGTACGCCTCGGAAGATTCGTGTCAAATTGGGAACGCCGAAGAGCCATGGCGAAGATTTCTTCGCCACATTTCGCTATTTCTTCGCTACAATCGCGGCATGTCCGTCACACGCCGGCAAAAAGAAGTGATCGATTTCATCAGCGGCTTCGTGGAAGAGAATGGATATTCCCCATCCTTCGACGAGATCGCCCGGGGACTGAATCTTAAGTCCTTGGCCACGGTGCACAAGCACGTTACGAACCTGCAGAAGAAGGGACTGCTCGAGCGAGCGCACAATCGCAGCCGTTCGATCGATATTCTGCCGCCCAAGAGCAAGTCCCGTTCTTCGGACCGCTTGCCGCTGGTCGGCCGGATTGCGGCGGGTCTCCCGGTAGACGCCGCCGAGGCCTCGGAATCCATCTCGCTCGGCGATATTATTGGTAACAAGGACGTTTACGCGCTCGAAGTGCGCGGCGACTCCATGCGCGACGAGCACATCGTGAATGGCGATTATGTGCTGGTGGAGCGTGTGAAGACCGCCCGCCCCGGGGAGATCATCGTAGCGCTGGTGCGCGGGAGCGAAACGACCCTGAAGCGCTACTACATGGAGGGCGACCAGGTGCGGCTCCAGCCCTCAAATGTGGAGATGGCGCCGATCTACGTGCCGGCGGAGCAACTCGCGATTCAGGGGCGTGTACTGGGCATTCTGCGCAAATACGCCTGATCTGGCTCTAAACGAAAATAGCGGCCCGGCAATCTGCCGGGCCGCGCCCTTGTGTCCTGAAAATCGCCGCTGCTTTACGCCACCGTAGTGGTGGCCAACACCTTCGCGACGCTCTTGTCGATCGTTTCCTTGGGTACGTAGCCGACGATTTGCTCCGCTACCTTGCCACCCTTGAAGAGCAGCAGCGCGGGGATGCCGCGGATGCCGTAGCGAGCCGGAGTCGACGCATTGCGGTCCACATCCATCTTCATGACCTTCAGCTTGCCGTGATAGGCCGCGGCCACTTCGTCGACGATCGGGGCCAGCGCGCGACATGGGCCGCACCAGGCTGCCCAGAAATCCACCAGGACCGGCTCGTTGGACTTCAGAACCTCCTGTTCGAAGTTCGCGTCGTTGACCTCAGTGATGCCATGACCTGCCATTCTTCCTCCATCTGGACACCGAAACGGGCTCCAATTTGTGTCCGAAACTGCCCTTCGCATGCGCATTCAGGCGCGATTTGTGCGCCAAATGTGCCCTTATAGAGATGCAGCAGGGCGCCAAAGGTCGCAAGCGGGCAGCAGCCTCCAGCTATCTTATCGGGAATTCGGGGAATGCCGGGTTGTGGAAAGCAAAAGCGCCCGTGGCCCACACAGGAGCCACAGGCGCTAGAGCAGCCCTCCCCCAGAACTGCCCACGGGTGAGAAGGTAGGCGGTACGAGTCAAAAAAGTAAATAAAACTTAGGTACTTTTTTGGTCATCGTCTCGAATATTACTGGCTTCGCGGCCTCTTCGGCGCACCCTGGCTACTCCGTTCCGCAAACTGGAAAAAATCGTATACTTCGGACAAATGGCCGGTCTACTTTCTCCACGGGAGGCGGCGCTGCGCCTCGGCATCTCCTACCCCACCATGAAGCAGTGGCTCTACCGCGGCAAGCTGAAGGCGATCAAGACGCCGGGCGGACACTATCGCATTCCCGAGGCGGAGCTGGACAGCCTGCTGCACAAGGCGCGACGAGCGGAGACGCCGAAGCGGCAGATGTTGCGAACGGTGAGCGGCCGCAATCAACTGGTCGGCCGCATTGTCGAGATCAAAATCGAGGGGCTGCTTGCACAGATCAAGCTTTCCATCGGCGGCCAGATCATCACGTCGCTGATCACGTCCGATGCCGCGCGCGAGCTGCAACTGGAAGTGGGCGAGACGGCGGCGGCACTGATCAAGTCGACTGAGGTGATGCTGCTCCGTGTCTAACGGGCGCCGCAATCCGCGGACGCATTTGCGCGGCCAGTGGCGGTTGTGGGTCGCTGCTCTTTCCGTCGTTATGTTCGCCGTGCAGAGTCACGCGCCGTTGCTTGCACAGGCGGGGGCGCCGGTTCGCATTGCTGCGGCGGCGGATCTCGAACCGCTGCTCCCTGCCCTGCTCACTCATTACGAGCGGCAGACCGGACAACATGTGGAGGCCTCCTTCGCCTCATCGGCAACGCTGGCGACGCAGATCGAGAACGGCGCGCCATTCGATGTTTTCCTCTCCGCGGACATGGCGCTTCCGCAGAAGATCGTCCATGATGGCTTCGCCGCTGCAGGGAGCGTAGCGCGGCCCTATGCGCGCGGCACTCTGGTGCTGTGGACACGCAACCAGAGCGCCGTGGGTCCACTTACGATGCAGTTGCTTGCATCGCCTGCGATCCACAGCATCGCCATCGCCAACCCGCAGCATGCGCCCTATGGCCGCGCCGCGATGCAGGCCCTCACCAGCCTGGCACTGCTGCCCGCAATCGAGCCCAAGCTGCGCACGGCGGAGAACATTGCGCAGGCGGCACAGTTCGCCAGCACCGGCAATGCGGATGTGGGCCTGATCTCGCTGACCTCAGCGCTTACCCTCACGGCGCAGGGACACTATGTTGCGGTGCCGGAGAATGCCTATCGGCCGATTTTGCAGGGCTCTGTTGCATTGAAGGGCGGCGCGAACGCCAAAGGCGCAGTTACGTTCCTCGGCTATCTGCACTCGCCCGCAGTGGCACAGCAGCTCCAGCAGGGCGGCCTGGCGCCGGTGCCGTAGCCCGCGTCGAGGATGTCAGTTTGCTGAGATGCACATTGCATCGATGGGAAATTTGTGCATCGCATCTAACTATCCGCAGTTAGATTTTTCGATTCGGAGGAAATCTGATGAAACGTATTCTTTCAGCCGTTTGCTGTATCGTCCTCTGCTCCATTCCTGCGCTGGCCAAGGAGAAGAAAGCCGCAGAAGGGACGGCAATGAGCGACCAGCAATTTGTTGATTTCGCCGCTCAAACCGACATGGTGGAAGCCAACCTGGGGCAGTTGGCGGAATCCACAGCGTCTGCGCAGCCAGTGAAAGATTACGGTCAGATGCTGGCCACCGATCACACCAAGGACTTCCATCAGCTCTTCGACATCGCTCAGCAGGCCAATCTCAAGATGCCGGACGCGATCGACGCCGAACACAATAAAGCGATGATCGATCCCTTCCAGAAACTGAAGGGAGCGGCTTTCGATCGGCATTATGCCCAAGAGATGATCGCCGGGCATACCAAAGCGATTGCGATCTACAAGAAGGAAGCAGCCGATGCCCAGAATCCGGCTCTGAAGTCCTATGCGGAGCAGACATTGCCGACGCTGCAAAAACATCTTGACGGTGCCAAAGCTCTGGAGAAAGCCAAGTAGCAGCAAAGGACACATAGACCGCAACCAATCGGAATGAGCGCGAACGCCGAGGTGCAGCCTGCGCACAGAGCTATATACTTCCCAACGTCCGCGCGATGAGTCGGAGCCCATTACGGTCGGGGAAGATCCAGCATGACCACATCGGAGCGTTCCTGCATCCGTTCGAGAACCACTTCATGGCCGTCTGGAGAAATGTCGAAATCGCGAATGTCGAAGTCCGGAGGGAGATCGGTCAACTGGCGCTCCGCGCCCGTCTCCAGGTCAACGAGCCAGAGATTTTTGTGTTGAATTTCTCCACGCAACAGCACCAGTGAATTTCCTCCGGGCAGGAAGACCAGGTGGCGAGCCCCGCGCGTCAGTTTCAAAGACGGCAGAGGGTGCGGTGCTGCTTCCGGAGTGACGGCCTTCACCGAAAGCGTGGTGCCGATGTCGGGTCCCGAGTAGATCACGAAGCGGCCGTCAGACGCCCACGCAGGATCGACCGAGTACTCCCGGACAAACACAGTGGGTGCGCGACCGTCGATCGGGATGCGATAGAGGTGAGGAACGCCGCGATCGTTCGCCGCCGAGAGGATCGATTGGGCGCCGGGCGCCCAGGCTGGTGCTCCCTGCAGGTTGAGCG
>JAUTWX010000253.1 GCA_030838385.1 Acidobacteriaceae bacterium | reverse complement strand
CTTCGATCTCCAGCGTCGGCACCCGCCGGATGCGCCCCGCGCAGTTCACCAGGATGTCGACCGCGCCCAACTCGCGCACCACGCGGTCGCGCAGCGCGATCAGGCTCGCGCGATCGCCCACGTCCGCCGCCTCACGCACCGTGCGCCGCCCCAGCGCCTCGATGGCGGCAGCCGTCTCCTCCAGCGGCTCCATGCGGCGCCCCGTGGCGACAACATCCGCGCCCGCTGCCGCCAACCCCACGCTCAGCGCGCGACCAATCCCCGTCGTACCACCCAGCACCACGGCAATCTTGCCATGCAGATCGAACATCGTAGCGCCGCGCTGTGTCTCGCTCTCCGCTTCACTCACCAGATCTCTCCTTTGTATTCTCCCGGCGCCTCACAAAATCATTCCCGGCAACGCACGCGCGTGCTGTCATCTTAAACACGGCAGGAGCTTCCCATGTAAGAGCAGCGGGAAATGAAACGAGTTCTGACTGATCTACAGGCGGTGATGTTCATTTAGCGCTAAGAAGTCGCAATCCCACTTGAGGGTGATTGGTACACCCAAGCGTTCCTTCTACAACGTCAGTAGTGTTCGGGAGCACTGTGCTCAACGCGCACGACCGTTCACAGCAGGTGAATGGACGCAGACGAGAGTATTTATCCGTAGTAAGCGCAGAGCCAGACGATGGCAGTGCCCATGGGCCTGATCACGTCCTTTATCGATTTCAAGATTTCGCGGAAGGAAAATATGTTGAAACAGAATGCGAGTCTCGGGCTTGTTGCAGCAATGCTCGCGACGCCGGCCTGGTCGCAGATATCTGTGTACATCGGAATTGCACCGCCTCCGATTCGCGTCGAGGTGCCTCCTCCGCCGCCTGAACCCTCGTTTGCTTGGGTTACAGGCTTCTGGGCGCCACAAGGCAATCGCTATCGCTGGGTCGCCGGTCACTATATGCGACCGCCGTACGAGGGCGCCGCCTGGTATGGTCCGCATTACGAAGAGGGCCCTCGCGGCTGGCACTATCGCCAAGGCTACTGGGGGAAAGGACATGGCCACGCGTATGGGCGCAGTGACGGGGACGACGATCACGGCCATGGCCATGCCTACGGGCATCACAAAGACTGGAAAGACGATGATGATCATGATCATGGTCATGGCCATCACGATGATTAGGTGAACCTGGAAGCCGGCCCCAATGCGGCCACCACCTGGCAGTTACGCGGTCTAGTTGCGCGATTTACTCCAGCTTGTAAGCCCGCCGCACCAAAGGCCCACTGAGTTCCCGCGCCACCTCGAGCGCCTCATCTTCATCCAGCCGATGGTCCGCGACCAGCGCCGCAAGATACGCCGCATCCGTGCGCCGCGCCACGTCGTGTCTTCCTGGGATCGAAAGGAAGGCGCGTGTGTCGTCGTTGAAGCCGGCTGTGTTGTAAAACCCAGCCGTCTCGGTTACGTGCTGGCGGAAGCGCAGCATGCCCTCCGGGCTGTCGAGAAACCACCACGGCGGCCCCAGAATGACAGACGGGTAATGGCCGGCCAGCGGCGCCAGCTCACGGCTATAGGTCGATTCATCCAGCGTGAACAGGATCAGTCGAAAGTCGCGCTCGTTGCCATAACGTGCCAACAGCGGGTGCAATGCGTGGACATAATTCGTCGGCGTCGGAATGTCCGCGCCCTGGTCGCGCCCCCACTTCGCAAGCAGTACCGGGTTGTAGTTGCGCAGACTGCCCACATGCAGTTGCATCACCAGTCCATCTTCGACGCTCATCCGCGCCATCTCGCTCAGCATTTGTGCGCGGAACAACTCGGCATCTGCCGCCGCCGGCTCATCCGTGCGCGTCACGCGCCGGAAGAGCGTCTCCGCCTCGCCTCGGGAGAGGTTGGCGGTCGCTGCCGTCGGATGCCCGTGGTCCGTCGCGGTCGCGCCCTGTTGCTTGAAGAACCGCCGCCGCGTCACGAGCGCCGCCAGGTAGCCCCTCCAACTGGATGTGTCCTCGCCCGTCATCGCGCCCAGCGTCGCGAGATTCGTACGAAACCCGGAGAACTCCGGATCGACCACGGCATCGGGACGGAAGGTCGGGATCACGCGCCCATTCCATCCGGAGTTGCGGATTGCCGCATGCGCCTCCAGGTTGTCGAGTGCGCTGTCGGTGGTTGCTATCACTTCCATGCGGAAGCGGTCGTAGAGCGCACGCGGTCGAACGTCTTTTGTGGCGAGATGCTCTGAGATCGTCTCCCAATACACGTCGGCGGTCGCCCTGCTGAGGCGGACATCCAGACCGAAGAGCTCCTGGAAGACATAGTCGAGCCACAGGCGCGTCGGCGTCCCGCGGAAGAGGTGATAGTTCGCTGCGAAGAGCCGCCAAACCTCTTGTGCATGCTTCGGATCGGCGCCCTCGCGCAGTGTCTCCATCGGGATTCCCTGGCTGTAGAGCATCCGCAGAATGTAATGGTCGGGCAGCAGGAATAGCGCTGTCGGGTCAGGGAAGGCCGCATCCTCGGCGAACCAGCGCGGATCGGTGTGTCCATGCGGGCTCAGGATGGGCAGATCGCGAATCTCCGAGAAGATCTTTCGTGCGATCCCGCGGACTTCCGGGGCAGCGGGGAAAAGCCGGTCTGGATGGAGCAGAGGCATCCGGTCACCTTAACCTAATTGAAATAAACCTGCCTGACAACCTGGCGCTGCGAACCCAGGCTCACTCCGTCTCCCGTGCTCCCGCTCAAAGCTATCAATTCGCGCGTAGACTGCACGAGAAGACGTCGTTTGACTTCCGATTGCACTCCGATTCGGTTCGAAATTGGGTGGGTGGGGATTTGTTGTGCACGCTTCTTGGATGCAACAGGCGTCTTGGATGCAACCGGCGTCCAGGATGCGACTGGCGGCTGCACTGTCTCAGATGGATTCGTGCCCGGAATTTGAACACGCGCTTTGAGCGAAAGTCGGTGGTGGCATGGCGGTGGCGAATCCGTTCTCGTCCTCTAGTCTTTGGAGAGTTCGGCGTCGGCGAGCACTGCCTGCACCTGCATCAGGTGGTGGCGCATGGCGGCGCGGGCGCCCAGCGCATCGTGGGTGCGCAGCGCCGCATAGATGGCGCGATGCTCATGGAGTGCGGCGTCCTGGCGGCGCACCAGGCGGGTGCGCTCACTGAACTGATGGAAGAGCGGCGAGAACATGCCGGCCCATAGTTCGCCGACGATGGAAGCCAACACATCGTTGCCCGAGGCGCGGGCGATGCTGACGTGAAAACTCTGGTCGGCGCTGCGGCTGTGCTCGCCGCGGGCGATGATCGAGGCCATCTCATTGAGCGTTCCGGCGATCTCTACCAAGTCCTCGGGAGTGGCGCGCTGCGCGGCTTCCGCGGCGATCTCGCCTTCGATGAGGATGCGCGCATTCAACAGCTCGATAGGGCCGGGACCGGTGTCGACCGAGGGCGCGGCGATGGTGTCGCGATGGCGCACGTAGGAGCCGGAGCCGGTGCGGATTTCGACCAGCCCGGCGATCTCGAGCGCGATCATGGCCTCGCGCACGGTGGGGCGGCTGACGCCGAGCTGCTGGGCGAGAAGCTTCTCTGAGGGCAGCCGCGAACCAGGCGGCATGGCGCCGCTCTGGATCTGTCTGCGGATGCTGTCCGCGACCTGCTGATAGAGCCGCTGGTTGACGATGGGTTCGAGCGTCACGCTCCCTATGCTGCCACAGGCGGCCTGTGGTGGACCCGCTGCGGAGCGGAATTCGGGTCGCAAAAGGCCGTTTCGAAGATGCTTCGGAAGCGTTTTGGAGCGCGATTTGGTGTCGCAAAACCAGGGTTTCGGAGACGTTTTGGGGCGCGATTGGTTACAAAGTTAACGATATTCCGTGCAGCCTTTTTTGCGCTGAATCCTGGGCCAAGCAAGAACCGCCACAAACGTTTCCCAGTGCGTCGTTTCCAGCGCTCCGGCGTATCCACCAGGTCTACCTCTGGCGTTGAAAGCTGTAAGGCTACTTGACGAGAGAAATATCAAGAGAGTAGCGTGCGATCCGGCGGCAGAAGGCCTGATTTACGAGACGCGTCCCAAGGCGCGCAGGGCCGGCAGCAGCAAAACCTTTTGGGAGGCGAGCAGGATGCGGGGATATCAGATTGCATGGAGACGACTGGCGGGGGTGCTGACGATGGCGGCGTTCCTGCTGGCAGGCGCCTTGCGCGTCCACGCGCAGGCTACGACAGCGACCCTGGTGGGAACGGTGACCGATGCAACCGGCGCGGCGCTTGGCCATGCCACAGTCACGATTACAGACCAGAACACCGGCCAGACTTACGTCCACCAGACCAACGACAGCGGCAACTACGAGTTCACGCTATTGCCGCCGGGCGTGTATTCGGTCGAGGTGACCAACCAGGGCTTTGCCAACTCGGTAACCCGGGGCGTGCAGGCGACGGTGAACACGACCAATCGCACGGATGTGCAACTGAAGCCGGGGAGCGCGGCGCAGACGTTGACGGTGACCGATCAGGCGCCGATGCTGCAGACGGATCGCGCGGACGTAAGCGCGCAGATCGAGAGCAAGCAGGTGAGCGACCTGCCGGTAGGAAGCAGCCGCAACTTCCAGGCGCTGGAGTCACTGGTGCCGGGGGTGAGCGCGCCGATC
>JAUTWX010000248.1 GCA_030838385.1 Acidobacteriaceae bacterium | reverse complement strand
AGGAGCGGGAAAGGCCACGCCGGCAGTTACCCACTCATCTCATTTAGGAGTAGAAAGGGTATTCGAGGCCGGAATCGGGAATTCGGCAGTGTACCCGGAAGCCCTTTGTAGTCACTGCGGTTTCATTACTGTTGACTCGGGTTTGGTGAACGGTTCCTTGGCTCGAACCGGCGAAGCAGTGCGATGATTTGCCTATGACGCTCCTTCGGTTCCTGACTCCCGCCGCTTTGCTCACGCTGCTTGCAGCGTGCGTGCCTGCGTGCCCCGCACAGAGCATGAGTTCCAGCGAGCTGCGCAACATGACTGCGGCGGATTTCCAGCGGCATATCGACGAGGAGGGCGGGCAGCAGTTTGTGGGGCGCCTCATCAAGGACATCGATCCACACAGCCCCGAAGAGCCCAATTACGACATCGTGCTGGAGCATGTAGCCGAGGGCAACAATGACTGGCTACGCGCAGCGGCGGAGATTGCTCCGTATACGGATGCGACCTTCAGCCAGGGCATCCGGGTAGCCATCGCAGATGCGCTGGTGGTCAATCCAACAGGCGTCCTGAAGATGATGGGCACCGAAGAGCACTTCGACGAGGCATGCGGCTACCCATTTGTGCGCCAGACGGAGACGTATATGCTGCAGCACAAGCGCGAGGCGCTGGCCGCCCTGAATCACGTGCACCAGCCGGCGCTGGCCGGGAAGAAGGAGAACTGCCGCAAGCGGTTGATGGACGTACCCACCACGACGGCGAGCGACGCTGTCCGCCCCTCCACGGAAACACGCAACTAGGTCTGCTATCTAACTCCGCCAGTGCAGTGTGACTGGACCATCCAGGGGATGACTATCGTCCCCATTGAGCCGCGCCTGCTTTAGCGCGAAGTACCACTTGGCCGGCCGGTCTGCGTCATCGATGAGCATCAGGGTCGGATTATGGCGCAGCCCCTGCGCCTGCTCGATCATGGTCTGCTGGTCCTGCCGGACGAAACGTGCGCCGAAGAAGCGGGCAATCGTTGTGACCAGCGGCACGTAATAGAAGACATTCCACGCGGCGATCACGTCGATGCGGCAGGTGGACGGCGTGACCGGCGTTACCGTGGTCAGGCTGGAGAACCACTTTTGGCCGCAGCGAATTGTCTCCCAGCGCCGGTTCGGCAGCACAAAGTCGATGGTTGTCGTAATCGGCTCGCCATAGACGCCGAGGAGTTTGTAAGGCGCGCTGTTGCCTGAAGGCGCATGTGCCGACATGCGGAAGCCCTGCGGGATAGGCTCGAAGTTCTTTTGCTTCTCGTGAATGCTCGCACGGGAGCGCCACCACCACGCCTGGTGGACGAACGGGCCGTGCGCCGGGTCCATCAGCCCGATGATGCCGTGGTCTACGTTGCAGGGCAGGTCGGCAAAGAGGTGTGCCGAGCGGCACCGCTCGCTGAAGCGCGGAAGCAACGGCGGAGGCGGCAGATCCTCGATGCGCAGGCGGCCGCGGCCGGCATCCGGGACGTAGACCCAGGCGTAGCCGTCGCGCTCCACGCAGGGATAGGTGGTGGCATAGATGCGCGTCGGATCGAGCGTGTCCTCGCTGGTGAGCGACGGGATCTCGCGGCACTGGCCGGAGCCGGGCTCGAAGGCCCAGCCGTGGTACTTGCATGTCACCGTGGCGCCATCGAACCAGCCACAGGAGAGCGGAATGCCGCGGTGCGGGCAACTGTCGCGCATGGCGAAGATGACGCCGTCGCTGCGCCGTCCGAGCACCAGCGGGATGCCGAGCAGCATCGCGGTGGTGAGGCGTTTGCCGCGCAGGCGATCGCTGCGCAGCGCGGGATACCAGTCGTCATAGATCAGAGTCGTCGCGGGCGCTGCTGCTGTCGAGCCGGACGCTACCTGTATGAGGTCATTCGCCATGAACTGCGTCTACTATAAGCCGGTCGATAAGCCGGTCGATGCTGCATGATCCTTGCTGCCGAGGATGCGACAATCGCTCTCGATGGAGCATCAGCCGAGCGAGAGCCGCGCCGCGTCGCGACGGCTGCTATGGATAGTGATCGCGTTGTGGCTTCTGCTCTATGGCAGTTTCACATTGCTGCGGCCGCCGCTGCTGGATGATGCCGACTCCGTGCATGCAGAGGTGGCGCGCGAGATGGTGGCGCGCCATGACGGGACGACACTCTACGCGAACGGCATACGGTATCTCGAGAAGGCGCCGCTGCTCTACTGGAGCATGGCGGCGAGCTTCCGTGTCTTTGATCGGAATGCTGGGGGCGTTCATACCTGGTCGGCACGATTGCCGCTGGCACTTTATACGTTGCTGCTGCTGCTCGCGGTCTTTGCTCTGGGCCAGCGGTGCTTCACTGATGCGCTTGCTGGCTTCTATGCTGCACTCGTCCTTGCGACCAGCTTCGGGCTGTTCATCTTCACCCGCATTCTGATTCCAGATGCGATGGTGTGCCTCTGGCTCACCCTGGCGATGCTCTGCTTCTGGCGCTCGCTCGCACAGCCCACGCCTGCGACCGCCGCTGGATTCGCTGCCGCATGCGCGATGGGCGTGCTGACCAAGGGGCTGATCGGGCTGGTGTTTCCGCTGCTCATCGTGACCGCATATCTGGCGATGACGCGGAACCTCGCGCATCTACGGCGCTGGCATCCGCTGCTGGGCGCGCTGATCTTTTTCGCGATCGCGACGCCGTGGCATGTGGCGGCGGGGATGGCGAATCCTACGCGGGGCCACCCGGGTGCTCTGCCCACGCCGGGCAATGTGCATGGCTGGTACTGGTTCTACTTCGTCAACGAGCACTTGTTGCGATACCTGAACCGCCGCGTGCCGCGCGACTATGACACTGTCCCGCTGGCGCTCTTCTGGGGGCTGCTGCTGATCTGGCTGCTGCCGTGGAGCGTCTTCCTCGGCCCAGCGTTGTGCCGTGTGCCACTGCGGCGCTGGTGGCGCAAGGCTCCGCTGAACCAGACGGAGCAGGCGCGGCTGTTGCTCTTCTGCTGGGCGGCGGTGCCGATGGTGTTCTTCAGCTTCTCCACCCGGCAGGAGTACTACGTGCTGCCGGCGATGCCCGCACTGGCGCTGCTGCTGGGCGGCTGGCTGGCGCAGGATGCGGCCGATACTGCGCCGCCCCGCATGCGAACGGCCTGGTTGCTGTTCGTCGTCGGCTCGTGCGGTGCAGCCGTGGCGCTGTTCTTCGCACTGCACTCGCCTGCTCCTACAGGCGATCTGGCGGCGGCGCTGAGGACGAATCCCGGCGACTACGCGCTGTCGTTCGGGCACTTCCTCGACCTGAGCACGCGGTCGATGACGTTCTTCCGCGTGCCATTGTTGCTGACAGCGGTGGCATTGGTCGCCGGGACGGGTGGACACCTGCTGCTGCGCCGCGCCGGTCATAGACATGCCGCGCTTGCCACGCTCGCTACCGGGAGCGTTCTGTTCCTCATCGCTGCCCACATGGCGCTGGTGACGTTCTCGCCGGTGTTGTCATCTGCTGCACTGGCGGAGGCGATGCGGCCACGGCTGGGGCCGGAGGATGTCGTTGTGCTGAACGGCGAGTATGAGAGTGGCTCGACGCTAGGCTTCTATCTGCACCGCCAAGTGCGGATTCTCAACGGGCGAAGTTCCAATCTCTGGTACGGATCGTTCTTTCCCGATGCGCCGACGATCTTCGATGACGATGCTTCCATGGCCCGGCTATGGAGCGGACCGCGACGGGTCTTCCTGCTGACCGATGTCTCGAAGCCGCCGCATCTACCGGGTGCGGTCTTCACTCTTGCCGAATCGGGCGGAAAGGCTGTGCTCTCCAACCGGCCATGAGCTGCCTCGTCTAGCCGTGTCTCGGACAGGTAACGGTACCTACCCCCCCACCCCTCCCCCCACCCGCACCGCAGAACGGCTGCAAGTGCCACAATCCAGATAACTTATCGCCTCTCTGGGTGGCTAAATACGGTGGTTTAAAAGACTTAATGGTTAAAAATGTCCAAACAAACGACTTAGCGGCAGCATTGTGCACCGTTTCTGGGGCGATGCGAGCTCCCGATGGCTAAGTCTTTGATTCCAGGATGTTTAAATGCTAAATATGTCTAATGAAAGGACTTATCGACCGATAAAGCTAAGACCGGTTGTCAGGAAACGGTCGGCTTAACGGCAGTTGGAAGACCTCTATTTCAAGGCTAGCAAATCGGACAGGGTGAAATGGCAGCTTTCTGCATGGATAAGTGTGGAGTGGTCCGTTTCGGGAGCGCTGTTCGCTCTCGCGACCGGCTGATTCCAAGCCTGAGCCGGTCCGCTCCGCTCCTTTGTTCAGATATTTCTGTCATGACAGAAATATCTGATATTATAGAAACATGGAACTGGCAGGAGCCACCCGGGAGTTCGTATTGCACTGGGGCGAGATGGGAACGCGGTGGGGCGTGAACCGCACGGTGGCCCAGGTGCATGCGCTTCTCTATTTATCATCGGAGCCGTTGACGGCGGAGGAGATCGCCGAAACTCTTTCCGTTGCACGATCGAACGTAAGCAACAGCCTGAAGGAGTTGCAGAACTGGAACCTGACGCATGTTGCCCATCGCATGGGAGACCGCCGCGATTTTTTCCAGACGTCGCATGACGTCTGGGAGCTGTTCATGACGGTGATCGAGCAGCGGGTGGAGCGCGAGATTGAGCCGACGCTGGCGGTATTGCACCGCTGCGCCGCGGAGGCGCAGGCAGGACGCGCTGCGCAGCCGGAGACGGCCGCGCGCATTCGCTCCCTGACGGAATTTCTGCAGGAGATGCACGACTGGTACAGCGAGATGAAGAAGCTGCCGCCGGCGACACTGCGTTCCCTGCTACGGACCGGCGCCGGGATCACGCGCCTGCTTCCGATAAGCCGCAAGAAAGGGCCTAAGCCATGAGCACGTCTCGCGCCACTGTTTTGCTGGACAGTTCTGTCGCGACCGCCAAGCCGGAGAAGGTTGGACTGGAGGAGTACTACTCCGAAGCTGGCCCGGATTACGCCGCATGGAGCCGCGAGTTCAACATGCATTTCGGCTTCTACCGCTGGGGCATGAACCCCTTCGACCGCGAGCCGATGCTAGAGCAGATGAATATCGAGGTGCTGGAGCGGCTGCGAATCGATCCGGAGAGGGAGAGCCGGATCCTTGACCTGGGTTGCGGGCTGGGCGCGACGCTGCGTAGTCTGGCGCGACGGCTGCCACTAGCATCTCTGACCGGAGTGACCCGCGTGCCGTGGCAGGTGGAGCAGGCGCGTGAACGGAATGCGGCGACCCCGCATGGCGACCGTATCCAGATCGCCCAATTGGATTATGAGAAGACGCGGCTTCCCTGCGCGTGCTTTGACGCCGCATATGCGATCGAGAGCGCCTGCTATGCGCACGGCGCGGATAAGACAGCGTTCCTCGAAGAGGCGAACCGTCTACTGCGCCCCGGTGGACGGCTGGTGATTGTCGATGGCTTTCTGCGCAGCAGCAACAACATGCACCCGATGCAGCGGCGCATCTTCAACAAGCTTTGCGAATGCTGGGTGATTGAATCGTGGGGCGAACTCGATCGGGTGGAGGCGCAGCTCAGGCTGCGTGGCTTCCGCGATATCCGGGTGGAGGAATGCCAGTTTCGCGTGGCGCCTTCGGTCTTTCACATCCCATGGGTGACGCTCGAGTTCCTGATGCGCGATGTGCTGTTCGGCAAGCGGAAGATGACGCGCGCGCGATGGAGCAATGTGCTGGCGCCGGTGCTGCTGCCGCTGGTGAGCATGCCGCTGGGGCCGATGGTGTATTGCGTGGTGAGCGCGACGAAGGAGTGAATGCCGTTTGTGCAAAGAGCTGGCAGATTGATCGTCGTGTGCGGCTTATCCGGTTCAGGGAAGACCACACTTGCGCGGACGCTTGAAGGCAGGCTCCGAGCGATTCGCTTTTCTCCTGACGAGTGGCTGGATGCTCTTTCCATAAACCGGCATCGCGAAGATGTTCGCGAGAAGATTGAGGCGCTGCAATGGAAGTTTGCTCAGGACCTGCTTGCGCAGGGACTCACCGTCATCATTGAATGGGGTACCTGGGCAAGATCCGAGCGGGATACGTTGCGGCTTGGAGCCCGCGCCCTTGGCGCTGCTGTCGAGTTGCACTATCTGGCTGAGCCGGTGGATGTGCTTTTTGAGAGGCTGCAACGCAGAGGCAGGGAGAATCCACCGATAGAACGAGATGCATTCTCGCGATGGGTCGCGATCTTTCAAGTGCCGACTCTTGAGGAGATGGCGCTTTTCGACGAGCCTGTGGTGGCGGATCTCTCGCATCCAGATTGAGCCATTCCCATTGCTTAGGCGGAAGCGGTGGGCTTTGGCGGAATGCGGGCAAGCTTGCCGTGCTTGAGCAGGAAGCGTTGACCCCGCCAGGTGACGGTATCGCCGGCGAAGCTCCAGGCCCAGAGGGCAAGGGCGATGAGATCGCGGGGCAGGAGCAGGAGGAGGTCGCGCAGCACTTGCGTGTCGCCGAGGATGCCCACGCCGACGACGAGTGCGAGGGCGACGCGCACCAGGAGCGCCAGGACGAACAGCGCGATGCTTTCCAGACTGAGGCCGGTCGCGATCAGGTTGCAGAAGGCCCAGGGGAGCCCGAAGGTGAAGAGCAGGCCGGTGTAGCCCCAGCGGCGGGAGTCGCGTGTGGAGCGGCACCAGCGAAGCTGATGCTCCAGAAAACCGGACAGGTCGTAGGGAGGCACCCAGGTTTCGACGACTTCGGAGGAGAGCTCGATATCGAAACCGGCGGCGGCGATGCGCGCGCCGAGCTCGTAGTCGTCGGCGAGATAGTCGACCAGCGGGGCGAGACCACCGATGAGTTTTAATGCTTCGCGCGAGACAGCGAGCGTGGAGCCGAGGCCGAAGCGGATGCCACCTTCGAGGTGGCGCGCGGTGAGGACGCCGGCGATGAAGTCGGTGGAGATGCCGAGGGCTTCCATGCGCGAGCCGAGGGTGGGGTCCTGGCGCGGCTTGCCGTGGGCGCGGCCGCGATAGGGCGCCGTGACCATGCCCACAGTGCATTTGTGCTCCGGTGACGGCGCAAAGCCGGACATGATGCGCGAAAGATACTGAGGCGAGACGACGATGTCGCTGTCGTTGATGACGACATAGGGATAACGCGCGTGCGGCAGCATCTGAACCAGGTTCGAGACCTTGCCATTGGCGCCTAGGACTTCGGGGCAATCGATGATGCGGATGGCGTGGTCGGGAAACTCCTCCTGAAGCTGGCGGACGGCGGCGAGCGCGGGATCGCGAAGCGAGCTGACGCCGAAGAGGATCTCGACTTCGCCTGCGTATTCCTGGCGGCAGTGGCTGGCAAAGGCGGAGTACATCTCGTGATCGAGACCGCGGACTGGCTTGAGGATGCTGACGCCGGGGGTGTAGGCGGGGCGCGGACGGCGGAGACTGTGGACGAAGGCGCGGGCGCTCCACAAGGCGAGCAGGTAGTAGCCAATACCGGCCCAGGCGAGGACGGTGGTGATGCCGGCGACGATGGTGGCGATGACTATGGCGTTCAAGTGCTTGCCGCACGAGCGGAAACGCCGGTGGCGCGTCTCGTTGGGTTCGCTCCCTTTGGTCGCTCACGCTGGGAGTTGTGGACTACCTGACTTTATCCCACATCTCAAATCGAGATGTGGGGCACCCGGTTCCGTGGCACCGCTCTTGGACTGCAGGTCCTTTGCTGCGCTCAGGATGACAGCTTTCGCTTTGCGCTATTCGTAGCGGAGGGCTTCTATGGGGTCGAGGGTGGCGGCTTTCCAGGCGGGATAGATTCCGAAGATCAGGCCGATGACACACGATACGGTGAACGCGGTCATGGCCCAGATGGCGGACATTTGTGCGGGCAGCACGGAGCCGAGGATGAGCTTGAGCAGCAGGGTGAGGAACGCGCCGATGAGGATGCCGATGACGCCGCCGAAGGCGCAGAGCGTCATGGCTTCGAGCGTGAACTGCAGCATGATGGTGCGCCGCGTGGCTCCGAGCGCCTTGCGGATGCCGATCTCGCGCGTTCGCTCGGTGACCGAGACCAGCATGATGTTCATGACGCCGACGCCGCCCACCATGAGGCCGACGCTGGAGACGCCGACGAGGAAGATGAAGAGGCCGCCGGTGAGCGAGTTCCAGAGCTCGAGCAGGCCGTCCGAGGTGAAAATGGCGAAGTTGTCCGGCTGGTCAGAGTGCACCTTGCGGCGGCGGCGAAGCATCTCGCGGATTTCGTCTTCGACAGCGACTTTGTTTTTGGCGTCGTCGTACTTCACGCTGATCCAGTAATCGAGGATCTCCGGGTGGAGCTTACGGAAGGTGAAGAGGGGAAAATGCGCGGAGTTGTCGTTGGGGTTTTTGCCCCCGCCAAAGACCTGCTTCTGCTTGGCGAGGACGCCGACCACGGTGAAGACGTCGCCTTCGATCTCGACTTCCTTGCCGAGGGCCGACTCCTGGCCGAAGAGCTCCTGCGCGGCATCGTGGCCGAGGACGACGACGTCGGCGCGGCGCTGCTCCTCCTGCTCGGTGAAGAACCGGCCCTCTGTGAGGTCGAGATCGTAGACCAGGGGCTGCTGCTCGGAGTCGCCCTGGAGGATGGAGTTGGTGACCTTGCGGTTCTTGTATTTGAGCGAGAAGCTGCCAAGGTGGCCGGTGGGCGAGCGGTATTGCTGCGAGGGATCGACGGCGAGGACATGCGGGAGCTCGCGCAAGGCGATTGCATCTTCGTAGGTGAGCTGGCGGCGGGCGAGCATCTCCTGTGTAGGACGGTTGCCGAAGACTTGAAAGCGGAAGACCCAGTAGACGTTGGTGCCGAGCGACTTGATTAGGTCGTTGACGTTGTAGGTGAGGCCGTTGATGACCGAGGAGATAAGGATGACGGTGGTGACACCGATCATGATGCCGAGGATGGTGAGGCCGGAACGCAGCTTGTTCGCACGCAGTGTCTCCGCTGCCATCCGCACTGCCTCTTTTCCGTCACTCCAGCGCATGGATCGCTCCTAAGACTTCCCTACAACTCGGCACGTAAGGCGACGATGGGGTCCAGTGTCGCTGCTTTTCTTGCGGGGTAGACGCCGAAGAAGATGCCCACCGAGGTTGCGACGCCAAGACCGAGGATGACTGACCAGATCTTGATGTCGGAGGGGAAACCGACGATGAGCGTGATGAGCTTGGCCATGACGATGCCGCTCAGGACGCCGCCGATGCCGCCGACGAAGGACATGGTGGCGGACTCGATGAGGAACTGCGACATGACATCGCTGCGCCGCGCGCCGAGGGCTTTGCGCACACCGATCTCGCGGGTGCGTTCTGTCACGCTGACCAGCATGATATTCATCACCCCGATGCCGCCGACGAGGAGACCCATGGCGGAGATGGCGATCGAGATCAGCACGATCATGCCGGTGATCTTGTTCAGGTTTT
>JAUTWX010000189.1 GCA_030838385.1 Acidobacteriaceae bacterium | reverse complement strand
TAGACACCCGCCTTGCGCCCATCATCTCCACCAGCTATGGCGACTGCGAAACGGATATGTCTTCGAGCGACTATACATCGCTCAACGGCATCCTCGCGCAGGCTGCGGCCCAAGGGCAAAGTGTAGTGGCAGCGGCCGGCGACAATGGTTCTACAGATTGCTATGGCGACACCGCCCTGTCGTCCTCACAGCAGATGGCGCTTGCCGTCGATTTCCCCGCAAGCAGTCAATATGTAACAGGCATGGGCGGAACTGAGTTTCCGACTGCCGATGTCACTCCCGGCAATACGACCTATTGGGCTCAGGCGGTTGGCAGCGACGTTATCAGTTCGGCGCTTTCCTATATTCCCGAACAAGTCTGGAACGACGATACGACTTGCGTACAATTCGTCAGTGCAGGCGGCTTTCCCCTCTGTTCAGGGGGCGGCGGCGTGAGCACTTTAACTGCCAGGCCGAGTTGGCAAACCGGAGTGCCCGGCATACCTTCGGGCAGTTACCGGCTTGTACCGGATATCTCGCTGGATGCCTCCGCCATCAATGCTCCCTATCTCTTCTGCTCCAGCGATTCTCAGAGCACAGGAATCAACGGAAGCTGCTCGAACGGGTTTCGTGATTCCAACAATCAGTACCTGACGACGGCTGGCGGCACGAGCTTCGATGCGCCTATTTTCGCAGGGATGCTGTCCATCGTTAACCAGAAGACCAATTCCACGGGGCAGGGTGTTATCAATTCGACGCTCTACTCGCTTGCTTCGAATGCAACCACGTATGCCTCCGCGTTTCATGACATCACCAGCGGTAACAACGAATGCACCGCGGGCTCGACATATTGCAACTCTGCGGGCTCTTCGGCATACGCAGCAACTGCCGGGTACGACGAGGCCAGCGGCATCGGATCACTCGATTTCAATCAACTCCTGAATGCCTGGCCGACAACCTCGGCATCTAGTCTCTCGAGTTCGACGACAACGCTTACATCGGCCTCGTCTAGTCCCACAGTGGGAATTAGCGATGTCATCACCATCACGGTGGTGCCCGCTGCCGCGTCGTCCACCGCGATTCTGGGGACACCCACAGGCTCGGTCACGATCCTGGTCGATGGCTCAAGCCCGGGTTCGCCAATCACTCTGTCTGGCGGCATCGCCACTTATTCGTTTTCCTCATCAACCTCGGGAAATCACGTGATTCAGGCTACCTATTCCGGCGACTCGACCTATGCGGGATCTACCGGATCAATCGTCTTGAATGTCGGCGGCTCCAGTGGCTCAGGCAGCGGTACGTTCACGCTTTCCGCGACGAACCTGTCGGTCGCCCAAGGCAGCTCAGGAACTTCTACCATCACGCTTACTCCACAGAGCGGGTATACAGGTACTGTGGCTTGGAGCATATCGACGAACAGCGCCGCCCTGGCCACGGCCTGCTATAACAGCATTCCCAACACGACCGTCTCCGGCACTGCGGCGGTAACTGCTAGCTTCACGATCGACACTAACCCGTCGGATTGCGCGAGCGCCCAGTACACAGGCACGACTGGAAAACGCAGGTTCGCGAGCGCGTCTAGCGCCCGGAATGTGCCCCCCACTCCTTTCGGTGCTCCGGCTGCCATCACATTTGCCGCTTTGCTGTGCGGCGGGCTCTTTCGCCGGCGTTCACGCGCGTTGCGCCTGCTCTGCGCCGTTGTTTTCCTGACCGGGCTCGGTCTCTCACAGTCAGGTTGCAGCAGTTCGACAACGTCGAGTTCGAGCGTTCCGCAAGGAACCTACACGATCTCTATCTCAGGATCCGATACCAACGCTTCAAACATCGTTGCAACGACTTCAATGACCCTGACTGTCAATTGACAAGGTTCTCAACAGCATTCCGGCCCGGCGGCGGTTCTTCCTTCGCATGGTCCAGCCCGCGGGATGCTGTGGAGATCCAGTGAATGACAAGTTTAGCCTTTCCATGAATGCCTCAAGGGAAGCGTGTCCCGGAATCTTCCCAAGCCCTTCTCAGTTGCGACGCCGTTTTCGCGCCAATTCGAGAAAGGAGCGAAGAACAGAGCTCTCGTTCTGTGGGGACCAGGCGATCACCATGTCGATGAAAGCCGTACTATCGGCAAGTGGGACAAATATGACTTCATCACTACTCAGCTTTTGCGAGCCCTCCGGTAGAATCGCCACACCCTCGCCGGCTTCGACAAGCGCGATAACACCAGGGGATACGGTTGCGGTTGAACCGATCTTCGGCGAGAAGCCTGCTTCCGCGCACAGCGTGATCACCTTGTCGAAGGTAGCTGGTGAATGATTCCGGTCGTTCAGTATGAACAACTCGTCGGCCAGCTCGCGAATGAAGATACGTCGCTTGGTTGCCAATGGGTGACTCCGGAGCATCACGGCGTAAAATGGTTCGGTCTTGAAGTGCTCAGAGCGAAGGAGCGTTGCGTAGGCCGGTTGCACGGGACGCGTGAACGCGATATCGATGGCTCCGGTCTCCAATGCGCGGTGCTGCATACCGGGTGCCATTTCTACCAGAGAAAGCTGCACGTCCTGAAAACGGTGGCGGAAGTCTTTGATGAGCCTGGAAAAGAACGTTCCCGTTCCACCGACAAAGAAGCCGATAGTGAGCGTGCCGATCTCGCCCCGAATCGATTTCCGTACGTTCGCGACGGCTCTATCCGCCGCAGCAAGCACAACCCGGGCATCCTTCAGAAACTGTTCCCCGTGATAGGTGAGGCGAATGCGTCGGTTCGTTCGATCAAAGAGAGCGACGCCTAATTCCGATTCGAGATCGTGAATCTGCTCGCTGATTGCCGATTGGGCCACATGAAGGATTCGCGCAGTGCTGCCGACGCCTCCGTGCTCGGCGACTGCGGTGAAATAACGTAAGTGTCTTAGCTCCACAGTTCAAGCTCCGCGCTGATACATCGGTATTTCCGATCAGTTCCATCGGAACAAAGCGCCATCGTTCCCTCCCGGGAATGAATCAACTAAGAATATAGCGGTTTTTCCGATGATCGCTTGAGCGTTGCCGAAGGGAGCCCTTCCTAAGTGTGGATCGTTAAGCTAGCGCTGGATCGCCCCTACACCTTCATCATCCTGGCCCTGCTCATTCTAATCATGAGCCCAGTGGTGATCATGCGCACGCCAACCGACATTTTTCCGAACATCAATATCCCGGTCGTGGCCATCGCCTGGCAATACACCGGGTTAAATCCCGAAGAGATGGAGGGCAGGCTTACCACTCCATACGAGAAAGTGCTCACAACACTCGTCGACAATATCGAGCATACGGAGTCCACCACATACAACGGTGTCGCGGTGGTCAAGGTCTTCCTGCAGCCGGGCGCGAGTCTGGACACGGCGAATGCGCAGATTACCGCCGCATCGCAATTCATCCTCCGCCAGCTTCCGCCGGGCACCCTGCCGCCGGAGATCATCAACTTTAGCGCATCCAGCGTACCGATCCTCCAACTGGGCATCTCTGGCAGGGGCTTGAATGAGCAGCAGCTCGCGGATCTGAGCGTGAACTTCATACGCCCTCCACTCGTGACGGTGCCAGGAGCCGTTCTCCCTACCCCCTATGGCGGAAAGCAGCCTCAGATCAGCGTCAGCATGGACCAGGCGAAGATGCAGTCCAAGGGCGTCTCCCCAGGGGACATCCTGGCCGCGCTCAATGCACAGAACGTCGTCATGCCTTCCGGGACGGCAAAGATCGGAGCTGAAGAATACGACATTCGCACGAATGCGGCTCCTCACACTCTTGACGAGCTGAGCATGATTCCGATCAAACAGGTCAACGGTGCGATCGTCTACCTTCGCGACGTCGCCACTGTAAGCAACGGCGCCGCATTTCAGACAAACATCGTTCGCCAGGATGGCCATCGCGGCGTGCTGATCAGCGTCCTCAAAGCCGGGAACGCATCGACGCTGAACGTGGTGGAAGGCATTCGCCACATGCTGCCACGCGTGGCGCAAACCGTGCCCCAGGAACTCAGGATGACTCCCCTGGGCGACCAGAGCGTATTCGTGCGCTCTGCGGTCTCCGGAGTGATCCGCGAGGCTATCATCGCGGCGGCACTGACAGGCGTGATGATTCTGCTCTTCCTGGGTAGCTGGCGATCCACGCTCATCATCGCGATCTCAATTCCCCTCTCCATCCTCTCTTCCGTCATTATCCTCAGTCTCCTGGGCGAGACCATCAACACGATGACGCTGGGCGGCCTGGCGCTAGCCGTCGGCATCCTGGTGGACGATGCCACGGTGACGATCGAGAACATCGAGCGCTTCCTCGAAAACGGCTACGAGTTGCGCCAGGCGATTCTGGATGGTGCGGCGCAGATCGCCGTACCGGCACTGGTCTCCACGCTCTGCATCTGCATCGTCTTTCTGCCGATGTTCTTTCTGAATGGCGTCTCACGCTACCTCTTCGTACCTCTGGCCGAGGCGGTCATGTTCGCGATGATCGCCTCCTACATTCTTTCGCGCACCCTGGTACCGACCCTCGCGATGTACATGCTCCGTGCAAAAGAACATGGAGATACGCGAAATGTGTTTGTGCACTTCCAGCGTGGCTTTGAGCGCGGGTTCGAGAGAGTACGCGCGTCTTATCAACTCCTGCTGACAAGGCTCGTCTTCTCGCGCAAAGTCTTCGTGCCAGGGTTCCTGCTGGTCTGCCTCTGCGCTTTCCTGCTACTGCCATTCCTTGGACAGGACTTCTTTCCCAACACGGACGCCGGAGAGTTCATCCTTCACATCCGCGGAAAAACAGGGATGCGTATTGAAGAAACAGCTCGCCTTGCCGATCTGGTCGAGACCTCGATCCGGCACAAGATTCCCGGCAAAGAGCTGGACAACATCCTCGACAACATTGGGCTGCCTTACAGTCCAATGAACACGATGCATAGCACCTCCGGCATTGTGGGCGCGGCGGATGGAGATGTGATGGTGACGTTGAATGAACACCATCATCCAACGGCCAACTATGTTCGCGACCTGCGCGACCAGCTTCCGCGCGAATTTCCCGGAACACTCTTTTACTTCCTGCCTGCCGACATTACGACGCAAATTCTCAACTTCGGACTGCCGGCCCCTATCGATATACAGCTCCAGAGCAACGACGTCGAAGCGAGCACTCAGCAAGCAACATCGTTGCTCCAGGATTTGCGAAAGGTTCCGGGCCTGGTCGATCTCCGCATCCAGCAGCCAACGGACTATCCCACCCTGGATGTGGCTCTGGATCGGACTAAAGCACAGCAAGGCGGCTACACCACTCGTGACGTGGCGCAAAGCATGCTGAACAGCCTGAGCGGCAGTTTCCAGATAACGCCCATGTTCTATCTGAACTACAAGAACGGCGTGAACTACAACCTGGTCGCACAGACGCCGCAGTATCGCATGGACACCCTGCAGGACATCCAGAACATTCCTGTCAACTCGTCTCTGGCCGCGCCGCGCGCGACGCCGGAGGTGCTTGGAGATCTATCGTCTATCCAGCGCGATCACGAATTGGGGGTGGTTTCGCACTACAACATACGCCGCGTCGTGGACGTCTACGGCGCGGTGCAGGACCGTGACCTGGGCGCGGTGGCGAAGGATGTGGAGACTATCGTCCATCGGCACGAAAGGTCTCTGCCGCGTGGCATGTTCATCTCCGTGCGGGGCCAGGTGCAGACCATGCGCAGTTCCTATGTCTCGCTCCTGGGTGGGCTGGTGTTTGCCATCCTGCTTGTCTACATGTTGATCGTGGTGAACTTTCAGTCCTGGCTGGATCCATTCATCATCATCACGGCACTCCCTGCTGCCCTGGCTGGGATTGTGATCTTCCTTTTTCTGACCCACACAACGCTCAGCGTGCCTGCCCTGATGGGCGCCATCATGTGCATGGGTGTGGCCACGGCGAACAGTATTCTCGTTGTTTCGTTCGCGAAGATCCGCCTCGCTGAGCACGGTGATGCAATCCTTGCCGCGATTGAGGCGGGAGCCACACGCTTCCGTCCAGTCTGCATGACCGCACTTGCGATGATCATCGGCATGATACCCATGGCCTTAGGTCTGGGAGATGGCGGCGAACAGAATGCGCCTCTTGGCCGTGCTGTCATCGGCGGCTTGCTCTGCGCGACCGTGGCCACGCTCGTCTTCGTACCCGCGGTCTTTGGGCTATTGCACGGTGCGAGGAAAGATGGCATGAGCACGGAAGAGCGGGAGCACAGCCAGCAGGCACTGCATGCGTAGCGCCGGCAGCTAACTTGTGGCGCTGATCATCGACAAACGTGGCGGAGCGACAACAGAGGTGAGGGACGATGCAACACAATGACGAAATTCAGGATGAGGGAATGAAAGACACGCGGGAAGGCGGAGTTGCCCTAGAGAGCAGCGAGCCCGCGCATGGAACCCAAACGGAGCCGCCCATTGGGCTTGATCCCAAACTCAAGCTCGGGCGTGTGCCGATCATCGGCGTTGCGCTTGCAGCGCTATTACTCGGCGTGTTCATCGCCGCGGGCATCCGTTCGCGCGTCCACGCCGAGGAAAGGCTCTCAAGCCACGCTCAGCAGAACTCAGCCCTCTCTGTCGCTGTGACGACACCCAGCCAGGGCGCAGGTCCCCTCGAAATCAAATTGCCTGCCAACACGCAGGCTTACATAGATACGCCGATCTACGCACGCACCAACGGCTACCTGCGCAAGTGGTACGCCGACATTGGCACTCGTGTGCATCACGGGCAGATTCTGGCTGAAATCGAGACTCCGGAGCTCGACCAGCAGGTGGAGCAGGCTCAGTCAGACCTTGCGACCGCCCAGGCGAATCAGGAAATCGCGCAGATCACAGCCGAGCGCTGGAAGAAGCTTCTGGCGAAGAATGCCGTCTCAAGGCAGGAGGCGGACCAGACCACCAGCGACTTCAACGCGCGTCAGTCTGCGCTCTCGTCCGCTCAGGCTAATGTGCGGCGCCTGCAGCAATTGCAGAGTTTTGAGAAGGTGTATGCGCCGTTTGATGGCGTCATCACGGCGCGCAACGTTGACATCGGCTCGCTCATTCAGGCAGGGGACAGCAATTCCCCCCGAGCAGAGCTGTTTCACATGGCGTCCACGGACAAGCTACGTCTGTTCGTGCCTGTCCCCGAAGTCTATGCCAGCGCGGTGCACAGCGGTGATCGCATCGCGGTGACCTCGGACGCTGCGCCCAACCAGAAGTTCACCGGAACCGTCGTGCGAAATTCCGAGAACATCGATATCGCGAATCGCACATTGAACGTGGAGGTCGATGTCCTTAATTCAGACCACAAGCTGCTGCCGGGTCAATATGCATTTGTTCATCTGCCGATTCCTCCATCGGATTCCTCGATGACCTTGCCATCCAACGCGCTGCTCTTCCGCGCTGAGGGACTACGGGTCGGAGTCGTGCGTGATGGCCGAGTGGAGCTGGCTCCGGTCGAGATAGGTCACGACTATGGCGCCAAGGTCGAGATCACCGCAGGACTGACGCCGCGTGACCATGTCATTCTCAATCCCTCCGATTCTCTCGCGCAGGGAGAGCGGGTCCAGATAGAGAAAGGTTCTGCGGAATGAGACGTCTCTTTGATCTGGTCATCGCACTTGTGATTCTGCCGCTTTCCGGCTGCATGGTGGGGCCGAAGTATAAAACGCCCGCAGCCATCGTCGCACCGTCTTTCAAGGAGACTCCGCCCGCTTCCTTTGCGGAACAGGATGGCTGGAAGCCGGGTCAGCCTAGCGACACCAAATTGAAGGGCGACTGGTGGACGATCTTTGGCGATCCGCAATTGAATGCGCTGGAGGCTCAAGTCGATGGCGCCAATCAGTCACTCAAGGCGGCAGAGGCCAGCTTCCGCGCGGCGCGCGCGCAGATTGGCTATGAACGCTCGAACGAAGCGCCCACCATCGGTGCCGGGCCGAGCATCAGCGCTGTCCGAGAGTCAGCGAATCAGCCTTACTTCTCGCCCACACTTGTGAACAATGGCTCCGGCAACTTCATTCTGCCCGTCGACCTCAACTATGAAGTCGATCTGTGGGGGCGGATTCGACGCACCGTAACCGCGGCGCGGGAGCAGGCCCAGGCAAGCGACGCCGATCTTGAAAATGCGCGGTTGAGTCTGCATGCAGAGCTGGCGATGAACTATTTCGGGCTTCGCTCGGCAGATGCGCAGGAGAAACTGCTCGACGATACGGTGAAGGCCTATGAAAGCGCCTTGCAACTGACGCAGGATCGGTTCGAAGGCGGAGCGGCTCCTCAATCGGACGTGAGCCAGGCGCAAACGCAGCTCAACCAGGCGCGCGTGCAGCGAACCGATCTCGAAGTGCAGCGCGCACAATTCGAGCATGCGATCGCTGTGTTGATTGGCAAGCCGCCCGCAGAGTTGACCCTACCGCCGCTACCTCTCAACCTGCAGGCTCCCATCATTCCGCAAATTCCAGGCATAGTGCCCGCAACACTGCTCGAGCGCCGTCCTGACATCGCGGCAGATGAGCGTCGCATGGCTTCCGCAAACGAACAGATCGGCATCGCGCAGGCTGCCTACTATCCAACCCTGTCTCTCAGCGGAATCATGGGCCTTCAGGGGTCATCCGCGCTGAACTGGTTCAACTGGCCAAGCCGTTTCTGGGCAGTGGGTCCTACTTTTTCAGAGACTCTCTTCGATGCAGGACGCCGGCGCTCTGCCAAGAACATTACTGTTGCCGCGTACGACGCAAACGTTGCGAATTACCGCCAGACCGTGCTCACCGGCTTTCAGCAGGTGGAGGACAACCTGGCTGCGCTTCGCGTGCTGGAAAACGAAGCACAGCAACAACACGAGGCAACTGCATCCGCGGAGCAATCGTTGGATCTCTTTCAGACGCGCTATGAGGGAGGCGTGGATACATATCTGCAGGTGGTCACCTGGGAGACAGCCGCTCTGAACAATCAGCGCAACGATCTGGACATCCTGCAGCGCCGCTTGGATGCAAGTGTGCTGCTGGTCAAAGCGCTTGGTGGTGGATGGGCTACGACAAAGCTTCCGCACGTATAAGGAGAAAGAGCTTGAGCGCGGAGCGGTTCCGGCTTGTCGAGGACGCCTGCGAGCAGTTGCAGTGAAACTTTCACCGATGACCATGAAAACAATGGGAACGATGGCCGATGTATAAAAGTCGCCGGGCACATGGCCTCGTCCAGATTCAGGCTTTCAAGAGAGGTTTTGTCAGGGTGCGCCCTGCGCCATAGAAAATAGAAGGCGCCGGTTCTGCGGGCTATCCACGCTGAAGTTATCTGCCCTCGAAAGCTAAAGCCCGCGATAGACGCCACCGTCGACCAGAATCGTTTGACCAGTAATGTAGGCAGCGCGTTCGGAGGCGAGCCAGACGATTGCATCCGCAACCTCTTCAGGCTTTGCCAAGCGGCGGAGCGGGACGTCCTTTGCAATGTCCGCTTCGTACTCGGCGGCGAGGCGGCCTGTTGCCTGTGCGTTTGCTTGCGCCAGATCTTTGACGCGGTCCGTGGCGGTATAGCCAGGGCCGACATTGTTGATCGTGATGTTGTGCGGGCCATACTGCGTGGCGAGCGAACGTACGAGCCCAAGTACGCCGGTGCGCACTGCATTGGAGAGAACAAGTTCGAGCACAGGCTGTTTGACGGCAACGGAGGTGATGGTAATGAACCTGCCCCAGCCCCGCTGTTGCATATGTGGCAGCACCGCGTGAGCAAAGGAAACGATGCTTCGAAGGTTCAATCGATATGCGCGGTCCCACTCAGCCATGGTGGTTTCGGCAAATGGTTTCGCAGGCGGGCCACCGGCATTGGTCACGCAAATATCGATATGTCCAAAGCGGCGGTGAACAGCCTCGACAAATTGGCGCACGCGATCGTCTTCCGCAACATCGAGGGTATCGGTATAGACCTCCACGCCGTGCAGCTTTCGTGCTTCCTCGGCGACCTGCTTAAGTGGGTCGGCATTGCGGGCACACAGAGCAAGCTTTGTACCCTCAGCTGCGAGTGCGAGCGCAGTTGCACGGCCGATTCCTTTGCTCGATGCGGCGACGATTGCGACCCTGTGCTGCAGTCCGGTTTCCATGTCATGAGTATAAGTTTCCAAATCCGTCTTCAGGACCACAGGTCTCGTCGCTCTGATGGGAACTGCTATACTTGGCCGCACGAAAACGGGGACTTAAAAAATATGAGCGCACCAGAGGTGCAGAAGACGCCCGGACTCCAGCACATCCGATTTGAGGACATGCCGGTCGAACGCCTTAATTCGCTGCTCGATCGGCAGTTTGTTACTGGCGAAAGAAGCATGCTCGCAAGGCTGGTTTTGCGGACCGGCTGCGTTGTGCCGATGCATAGCCATGAGAATGAGCAGATCACCTACATTCTTGAAGGCGCGTTGAGATTTATCATAGAAGGCAAGGAACATGTGGTGCGCGCCGGAGAAGTGCTGGTCATTCCTTCGCACACTCCTCATAGCGCGGAAGCTCTGGAGGACACGATCGATCTGGATGTCTTCTGTCCGCCGCGCGCCGATTGGATCAATGGCACGGACGCCTATCTACGGAAGTAATTCCCATCTCGCCTGAACCATGAGAGCCGGCATTGCCGCCGATGGCAGGAACACCAATGGAAGTTCGCGGTCTAAAAATTGCGGCGATGGCAGCCTACCCATGAAGAGAGCACGACAACTGATTGCGGTGGCTGGACTGCTGCTGGCCGCCGGTTCCTGTGTCGGCCAGCAGATCGATCCCTCCGTCGCCCGTCAGATCGCCGCGATTCAGGCAGTCGATAATCACGCTCATCCGATATTGGCGCCCCCGTTGGACCAAACAGACAAGGAATACGATGCGCTTCCAGTTTCTTCGCTGGAGCCGCAATCGAACCCGGTCGCCCTGCGTCCGAATTTTCCTTTGCTGGGAGCTGCGTGGAAGGCGCTGTACGGGTTCGACACTCTGCCGCCGCTTGACGCTAATGGGATCGCGCATTTGAACGAGGCTCGGGCGCGGGTGAAGGCACAGCAGGGCGAACACTATCCTGCGTGGGTACTCGACCAGGCTGGCATTGGCACCATGCTGGCGAACCGCGTAGCCATGGGCAGAGGTATTGAGCCGCCGCGATTTCGCTGGGTTCCTTATGTGGACGCGCTACTGTTTCCGCTCGACAACAGCGGCATAGCATCTGCATCGCCAGATCGGAAGCAGTTTTTTGCGCTGGAAGATCTAGTTCGTAGCCGGTATCTCAAAGACGCGGGTATAAGTATCCCTCCGCCTACGCTCGATAAATACTTGGACAGTGTGGTCACACCCACTCTCGACCGGCAGAAGGCCGGCGGAGCTGTAGCGGAAAAATTTGAGTTAGCTTATCTACGATCGTTCGATTTCGGCGATCCGCCCCGCCGGCAAGTCGAGAGTATCTATGCTAAGTGGGTTGGGCGCGGTGAGCCGGATGTTGCTGAATACAAATTATTGCAGGATTTTTTGTTTCGTTATATCGCGATGGAGTGCGGCCGGCTCGGCATGCCGGTTCATCTCCATACGATGGCGGGAGCGGGTAGCTATTTCTCTATAAGCAACGTGAACCCTCTGCTGTTGGAACCTCTATTCAACGACCCACGGCTGCGAAAGACCAACTTCGTGCTGCTGCATGGCGGATGGCCTTACGTACGAGAGATTGCAGCGCTGCTACAGAAACCGAATGTGTACCTGGACATTTCGTCACAGGACCTGATCATTCCTCCGCACACTGAGGCGCAGTGGTTGCGGGAATGGCTGGAGTTTGAACCGGAAAAGGTGTTGTTCGGCACCGATGGATATTTCTACTCCGACGAATTAGGCTGGCCGGAATCGACATGGATTGCGAGCAGGAATGCGCGTCAGGCATTGGGAATCGCACTGACAGGAATGCTGCGGGATGGTGAGATAGACCACAAGCGTGCAGGTGAACTCGCGCGGCTGGTGCTGCGTGGGAATGCCGAAACGCTTTACACGTTCTGATCAGCCCATAACGGGAAGCTCGCGGTGGCAAGCAGCATCTTCGCTCGCCTTTCAAAATGGAAAGGTCCGACATTCGCTGTCCTGGCTTTCGACGCGAGCACAAATTTTCATCTGAAAAAGGCTTGAGCCGGCAACCGTGCCATGTTACGGTGGACGCATTCTGGTAATTTTAAGCAGATTACTTACGTTCGATAATGCTCACCCCTAGGTGGGAGAACGTGTTGCTTTAATACGACAGACCACGAGTTCGAGGTCCGCTTGAGCCAAGGTCTTCTGTCATTCACGCAATAACCAAGATGGAGTAGACGCCTCATGAAGGCATTCGGTGTCCCTTATCTGTTCAAAGGCGAACAACTGCTGCCGGAGATCTCGTTCGGCCGCACGCAGTCCTCTGGCGGACATGGGACTGCGATCTGGCGTTGTAAGCCGCCAATTCGATGACGCTTACGTGAAGTCTGATTACCGGACCGTGCGACCTCCGGCCTGAGCATTACCACCTTTACCCAGAATTCCGCCGTACAGGATTCCGTTGCACGAGGCGAATGCATCCAGCGCTTTGGGCAGTACTTACGCTTCGGGCGATCAGGGTGGCGTCACTAGGACACTAGTCACTCCGCCAGGAAATTACACAGCCATACCTCCGTTAGAAGGAGAAACACGTGGTTACCACTGGGCCCCGGCGCGATCTCGTCATCGGCGTTACTCCATTTGAAGTTCCAAATCCACAATTGGCTGTTGCACTGGTCCGCGGGGGTGCGCTCGGCGTACTCGATCTTGGGCGAGATGCTGCACGAGCGCGAACGGCACTGGCGCAGATGAGCCGCTGGGCAAAGGAGCCCTGGGGCGTGCGTGTGCCGGCCGACTGTCTACTCGGCCCGGACGAGATTCCAGCGGGAGCAACGACCATCCTGCTTCCCTCCGAATCGTCCTGGCATTCGGCGCATCTGGCCGGGCGGCGGGTGCTCGTGGAAGTCACAGGTCCGAAAGAAGCGCAGCGCGCACTAGCGCACAAAGCCGACGGATTGATCGCTCGCGGCTCCGAGGGCGGCGGACGCATCGGCGAGCTCACAACCTATGTGTTACTACAACAGTTGCTCATCGATCCCACGATTACGGTGCCGGTGTGGGCTGCAGGCGGTTTGGGTCGGCACAGCGCCTCCGCCGCCATCGCCGGCGGTGCGGCCGGTGTCGTGCTCGACGCGCAGCTCGCGCTGCTGCGTGAGTCGCTTGTCCCGAAGGAGATCGCCGCTGCTATCTCCGCCATGGACGGCAGCGAGACGATGGTGATCGGAGGCCACCGCGTCTACAGCCGGCCGGATCTGGCTGCACGGCGTGCACACTGGCCGGAGCTGGCCGGCGTCAGCGAACTCTCTGAGAGCGTAGTCGCGGCGCGCCTCGGCGGCGAGAGCTTCGACGAGCAATTCATTCCGATTGGCCAGGACGGCGCGTTCGCCCGTAGCTTCGCGGATGAGTACGGCAGTGCTGGCGCACTCGTCCAAGGGCTCCGCTCGTCGATCGCCAAACATCTTGGCGACGCGGCAGCGGCGCAATCCCTGAGCGCAGACTCGTCGTTCGCCCGTGCGCGTGGCGTGCGGTATCCCGTAGCACAGGGTCCCATGACGCGCGTCAGCGATCGCGCAGCGTTCGCCGCACAGGTTGCGGAGGCCGGTGGCTTGCCATTCCTTGCGCTAGCGCTTATGGAGGGCCCGGATGTGCAGCGACTGCTAGAGGAGACGGCAGCAGCGCTCGGTACGCGCCCCTGGGGTGTCGGCATCCTGGGCTTCGCGCCGGCGCATATCCGTGAGGCGCAGGTCGAGGCGATCCACAGATTCCGGCCGCCGTGCGCGCTGATTGCCGGCGGCCGCCCCTCGCAGGCAGCGCCACTCGAAGCGGCGGGAATCGATACCTTTATGCACGTCCCCTCGCCGGGCCTGCTCGACCGATTCCTGCGCGAAGGTGCACGCAAGTTCGTCTTCGAGGGACGCGAGTGTGGTGGCCACGTTGGACCGCGCTCCAGCTTCGCGTTGTGGGATGCGCAAGTCGAAACCCTGCTTCGGTACGGCGCAAGGCTTCCTGCGGAGGACGAGCAACGGTTCCTCAATGAACTCCACCTGCTCTTCGCGGGCGGGATTCACGACGAGCGCTCAGCCGCAATGGCGGCGGTGCTCGCAGCACCGCTCGCAGCGCGCGGAGCAAGCGTCGGCGTGCTGATGGGTACCGCGTATCTGTTTACTGAGGAAGCGGTGCAGAGTCAGGCGATTGTGCCGACATTCCAGCAGGCAGCGCTGGAGTGCCAGGCGACCGCATTGCTGGAGACCTCGGCAGGGCACGCCACGCGTTGCGCGCAGACGCCCTACGTCCGCACCTTCGATGAGACGAAGCGCCGCATGCAGGCCGAAGGCATCGCTCAACAGACCATCTGGATGGAACTCGAGCAGCTCAATCTCGGCCGCTTGCGCCTGGCGACCAAAGGCCTCCGGCGCAGCGGCGAAAAAGTTGTGGCTGTTGATGAAGCGGAGCAGCGGACAGAGGGAATGGTGATGATCGGCCAGATCGCCGCCCTGCGCTCGACCACGACAACGATCGATGCACTGCATCGCCAGGTCACTGCCGGCGCGACCACCTTCCTCAATGAAGCAGCCGTCCGCTATACGCAGCGCGAAGAGGCGCCGGCTCGACCCGCACTCGACGTTGCGATCGTTGGGATGGCTTGCATCTTCCCCAAGGCTCCCGACCTTGAGCAGTACTGGGCCAACATCCTGGGCGGAATCGACGCGATCACCGAGGTGTCGCCCGAGCGCTGGGATCCGGCCGTGCACTGGGATCAACAGTCCACCGGCATGCACGCCGGCCGGCGCACGCCATCGAAATGGGGCGGGTTCATTCCACCGATCCCCTTCGATGCGCTGGCCTATGGGATTCCCCCCGCGTCGTTGATCGGCATCGAGCCGGTGCAGTTGCTCGCGCTGCACGTCGCGCAGCGTGCGCTGCGTGACGCAGGTTATGCCGAACGCAATCCATATCGCGAGCGCACCGCGGTCATATTCGGAGCAGAAGCAGGCAGCGACCTCGCCGCCGCTTACAACTTCCGCGCGACCTTTCGCTCCTACTTCGGCGAGTTGCCGCCCGAGCTCGATAAGGAACTCCCCGAGCTGACGGAGGACTCTTTCCCCGGCGGGCTCTCGAATGTGATCGCCGGACGAATCGCGAATCGGCTCGATCTGCGCGGTCCGAACTATGCCGTCGACGCTGCCTGTGCCTCATCGCTTGCTGCGCTCGATCTGGCCTGCAAAGAGCTCGCGACGGGCAGCAGTGACATGGTCCTCTGCGGAGGCGCCGACCTGCACAACACTGTCGAAGATTACTTCCTTTTCTCGTCGGTGCACGCACTGTCACCAAATGGGAGACCGCGGCCGTTCGACGCAAAGGCTGACGGAATCGCGATCGGCGAAGGAATCGCTTGCGTCGTCCTGAAGCGTCTTGCCGACGCCGAGCGCGACGGCGATCGCATCTATGCAGTTGTCCGCGGCATTGCCGGCTCAAGCGACGGACGTTCGCTGGGCCTCACTGCTCCGCGGCCGGAAGGACAACGACTGGCACTCCAGCGCGCGTACGAGCGCGCGGGAATCGCTCCGGCCAGCGTTGGACTGATAGAAGCACATGGCACCGGAACCGCGGTCGGCGATCGCACCGAGCTGGCGGCTATCACCGAGCACTTTCTCGCCGCAGGGGTTCCGGCAGGAAACTGCGCGATCGGCTCAGTCAAATCCCAGATCGGCCACACCAAGTGCGCGGCGGGCGTTGCCGGGCTCATCAAGGCTTCCCTTGCGTTGTGGACCGGCGTGCGGCCGCCAACGCGGTCGCTCACGCGTCCCAATGCAGCATGGGAGAGCTCGACCAGTCCCTTTTTCTTCACTACAACCGCTCTGCCATGGGCCGCGCCCGCGGAGGAACGCATCGCCGGGGTCAGCGGATTCGGCTTCGGCGGCAGCAACTTCCACGCCGTCCTCAGCGCGTACGATGGCGCACCGGAACCCGCGCAGGCGCTAGACGCTTGGCCGGCGGAGCTGTTTGTATTCCACGGACAGAGCCGCGCCGAGGCGGAATCCGCAATCACTCATCTGCAGACGCTGCTCACAACCAACGACGAAGCTGGGCGCCCCTGGCGATTGCGGGACCTTGCCCGCACGCTCGCCGCCAGCGAGGCGCAACGCGGCACCACGGTTCCTGCGCAGGTCGCGCTCGTCGCGAACGATCTGGATGATCTCGCCGTCAAGCTGACCGCAGCGCACGCATTCGAAGCGCGCGAGGACGTCTTGGTCCGTGACCAGAACGCGGCCGGCGGCAAAGTTGCGTTCCTTTTTCCCGGCCAGGGGAGCCAACGTCCCGGGATGCTCGCCGATCTGTTCGTCGCGTTCCCGCGTCTGCGCGAGCTGCTCATCGAGGGGGCACGCTACGCCGGCACGATGTTCCCGCCGACGGCGTTCGACGCGGAGGAGAAAGCACGCCAGCACGATCGGTTGACCGACACGCGAATCGCGCAACCGTCGCTTGGCATCGCCGGGCTGGCCGTCCACGACCTGCTTGCAACGGTCGGCATCCGGCCAGAGATGGTCGGCGGTCACAGTTACGGCGAACTCGTAGCGCTCTGTGCCGCCGGCGTCATCGCGCGGCGGGACCTGCTATCGGTGAGCGCCGCGCGTGCCGAGGCGATCCTCGGCGCTGCGGGCGATGATCCCGGCGCTATGGCGGCAGTCGTCGCGACGGCCGAGACTACGCGCGAAGTGCTTGGTCCTGACTCCGGGATCGTGATCGCCAACCACAACGCACCCTTGCAGGTCGTCATCTCCGGATTGACTCCAGCGGTCGAGGCTGCCGTCGAAACGCTGGTCGCGCGCGGAATCTCGGCGAAGCGCATCCCGGTCGCATGCGGCTTTCATAGCCCTGTCGTCGCAGCGGCGGCGACGAATTTTGCCGCCCACCTGGAGACCATCACGCTCGGCGAGCCGCGATTGCCAGTCTGGTCAAACACCACTGCGAGCCCGTACCCCACTGGCGGCGACGAACGGACGCGCACATTGCTCGCCGGTCAAGTCGCGCAATCGGTCCACTTCGTCGAGCAGATCGAGAGCATGTACGCCGCAGGCGCGCGGATCTTCATCGAGGCTGGCCCCGGGCGCGTCCTCAGCCAGCTCGTCGGCAAGATCCTTGGCGAGCGGCCACACCTTGCGGTTCCCTGCGACGTCCCGGGCGAACCCGGACTGCGACGTCTACTTATTGCGCTGGCAACGGTTGCCGTCGCCGATGCTTCGGTCGATACCTTGGCGCTCTTCGAGGGACGCAATGCCGAGATCGTCTCGGCGGACGCTGTGCCGCGCCGTCCCGGCTGGCTTGTCGACGGACATACCGTTCGCACGGCAGATGGTGCGTATCTTCAGGGCGCGCTGCGTCCCGCACGACAGCGCAGCCTCGCCATCGCGCCGGCGGTACCTGCGCTGGCCGATAGCGATTCGCGGGAGATGACGGTCCTGGAATTTCTGCGCACCAGCCGCGAGCTGATCGCCAGCCAACGCGAGGTAGTGCTCGGATATCTTGGACGCGAAGCGTCAACGAACGGGCATTCGCCGAACCGACCAGCTACGAATGGGAAGATTGCGAATCGCATTACGCCGATCGTTCACACGAAGGGACAGCAGAAACACCTGCCTGCGCCGGTGAGTGAACGTCCCGCACCGGAGGTTGCTGCGCCCACCGCTTCGCACATAGCTCCGCACACCGCTTCGCACACAGATCCTCACATAGTCCCGCACACCCGGCGCGGCGCCGTTGACGTGCTCACCACTGTGGTCGCGGTCGTGAGCGAGCGAACCGGATATCCGGCGGAGATGCTCGATCCCGATCTCGATCTCGAAGCGGACCTGAGCATCGACTCGATCAAGCGCACCGAGATTCTCGGTGAACTGGCGGAACGCCTGGGACTCACCATGGTGGGCACGGGCCTCGACGAGCGAACTCTCACCGAGCTCTCGACACGTAAGACACTGCAGGCAATCGTCACCTGGGCCAACGCACGCACCTCCGACGCCAGCGCGCTCCCAACGACGACGGTGATGCCATCAAACGGGCAAAGTGCCGACGAGATCCTCGCCGCTGTAATCGCGGTCGTCGGCGAGCGCACCGGATATCCACCCGACATGCTCGATCGCGACCTGGATCTCGAAGCGGATCTGAGCATCGACTCGATCAAGCGTACCGAGATTTTCGGAGAGCTGGCCGAACGGCTGGGACTCACTGCTCCCGGTACGGGCCTGGACGAATTGGCTCTCAAGCAACTCGCCGATCGTAAGACGCTCCAGGCGATCGTCACCTGGATCGTCGAGCGCAGGACGCCCTCAACACCACCGCCCAGCGCCGAGCCGACGAACGCCCACGAGGAACCGTCCGCCATTCAATCCGGGCCGCCGCTTCGCCGCTGGCGCGTCGTCCCGCGGCAGATCGATGCGCCGAACACGATCGCGCCGCTGGATCGGCTGCGTAATCACCGCTTTGTCCTCGTGGCTGACGGGTGCGGGATCAGTACAGCGCTGGCCAGCCTGCTGCGCGAGCGCGGGTGCGAGGTTGCGGAGGTCGCGGCCGGCGTCGATCCGAGTGGAGGAGACGCTCCAGGCCGGGCAATCGATGGCCTGATTTATCTCGCTACCGCCGATCCACACCGCCCGCCCGTACTGCCGGGCGCCTTTGCCATCGTGAAATCCGCTCTCGCCAACGGCGCAAGCCGTCTGCTGGTGGCAACTGCGGGCGGAGGCCGATTTGGGATCGGCGACGAGCCGATCGCGCACGAACGCGCGGCGACCCTTCACGCCGATGCCGGCTGGCGCGGTCTCGTGCGAACGGTCGCGCGGGAACGGCCCGACGTGCTCGCGCGCGCGGTCGATCTCGATCCGCACCGCGATCCCGTTGCGAATGCTGCGCTCCTGCTCGATGAGCTGCTCGACTCCGATGGTCCGGCGGTCGTTGGATGGAATGGCGAGACGCGCTACGGGCTCGAGATCGAGGCGCAGGAACTAAACCCCAACGGCGGCGCCCGCCCGCATATTCCAAATTTGGACGAGCGCAGCGTGGTGCTCCTGACCGGGGGTGCGCGTGGGATCACCGCGCAGTTCGCCCTCGCGTTAGCGCGCGAGGCTCGCTGCCACATTGTGCTGATGGGCCGTACCCCGCTGCCCACAGAGCCAGAGGCAGCCGACACAGCCGTGGCCAAGGATCGCATCGCGCTCCGGCGCGCACTGGTTGCACGCGGGCTGCGCGTACCGGCCGAGATCGACGCGGCCAGTTCGCGGATCCTCGCTGGCCGTCAGACGCGCGCGACGATCTCGCAACTGGAAGGGCTCGCCGCGTCGGTCACCTACCACCACGCCGACGTGCGCAGCTCCGGCTCGGTGAATGCGGTGATCGAAGAGATCATGCATCGTCACGGACGTCTCGACCTGGTCGCGCACGGCGCCGGGCTGCTCGAAGACCGACTCATCGTCGACAAGAGTGTTGCGTCGTTCGAGCGCGTCTGGTCGACCAAGGTGGACGGTGCGCTCGCACTCGCCGCTGCATTGCCGAGCAGCACGAAGTATTACGTGCTGTTCGGGAGCATTGCGGGCGTCTTCGGCAATCGCGGTCAGGTCGACTATGCGGCGGCCAATGACGCGCTCGACACGCTCTCTTACGCGCTGAATCGGCGCGGCGGCGAGATGCGGACGGTTGCGTTCGACTGGGGTCCGTGGGCAGCCGCGGGCGGCGGGATGGTCTCGCCGGAACTCGAGGCGGAGTACGCGCGACGCAAGATCGGTGCGATCGCGCCGAGCGAGGGTGTCGACGCGCTCATGCGCGAGCTGGCCTGGGGAAGCCGGCGCGACGCACAGATCATCTACGCCTGCGCCGATTCGGAATCACTGCAGAGCGACCTGTATCTTGGCGCGCCGGAACGGTTGAGCGTGGGCCGATTGACCATAGTAGGAGCGGCACGATGAGCACATGCCACCGATTACTCCTTCTTGCTGCAAGCAGCGCAGAGGACCTTCGCGCGCAGCTCACGGTCGACGATCAGTTGCTCATCGAACGCGACGACGTCCAACGCGCGCCATCCGGCGGCCCGTACCGGCTGGCCATCGTCGATGCGGATGCACGACGTCTTGCGCGGGCCCGGCGCATCGTTGAAGGCGACGCGCCGTGGCGGGGTCGCAACGATATCTGGTTTACCGCGTCGCCGCTGCTTGGCGCGAGCGGCGGCAACGTGGCGCTGATCTTCCCCGGGATCGAGCAGCGCTTTGAGCCTGTGGTGGATGACGTCGCCGCGCATTTCCGCCTGCCGCGTCCGGAGCTCGCCGGCAATGAGGACTCTGTGCTGCGCCGTTCGATCTCGCTCCTCGCTGTAGGTCGCCTGCTGGACGCGGCACTGCGCCGGCTCGGCGTTCAACCAGCCGCCGTTGCCGGGCACAGCATCGGTGAGTGGAACGCAATGATGTCGGCGGGGCTGTTCTCCACGGCTTCGATGGACGCACTCATCGCTAGCATCGACCCAACAGCTTTCGAGTTGCCGGGCTGCCTCTTCGCCGCCCTGGGCTGTGGAGTCGAAACCGCGCAGGAAGCGATCGCCGGAGTCGAAGGCGTGGTGGTCTCCCATGATAACTGCCCGCATCAATCGATCATCTGCGGTGAGCAGAACGCCATCGCTGCCGCGGTGAAACGTCTCGCCCAGCGAGGCGTGCTCTCACAAGTCCTCAACTTCCGTTCCGGCTTTCACTCGCCGTTGCTGGCTCCCTATCTGGATCGGGTCTCGGGGGTCGCGAGACTCCATATCGGGCCGGCCAGCGTGCCGGTCTGGTCAGCGACGACAGCCCAGCCATTTCCCTCCGACGAGCACGCAATTCGCGACCTGGTGATCCGGCATCTGCTGGAACCGGTGCGTTTCCGCGCACTCGTCGAGAACCTCTACGCCTCGGGAATTCGCGCCTTCATTCAAGTCGGCGTGGGCAGCGTCACAGGCTTCATCGACGACACCCTGGCTGGTCGCGACTACATCGCCGTCGCGGCGAATCTCGCCGGGCAACCGGGTCTTCGCCAAATGTGCCGAACTGCGGTTGCGCTATGGGTCGAAGGTGCGCGGCTACAACTCGATCTGCTCGCCGCGGAGAACTCGCTTCCGGCCTTTGTGGAAGACCCACATCCGGCTCCGACGAAAAATTCGCGTCCAATCCTCGCGGCAAACTCACATCCGGTCGTGGCGGAGATGGAAGCATTGCTGGCCGACGTCACTGAGGCCGCGCACGCCGTGACGGCACGGCTGGCGGAGATGCGGACGAATACCGGCGTGCTCGAGCCGCGCCAGACGCGCTACACCTGGACATTGAGCCTTGACCAGTTGCCATTCGTGATCGACCACTGCCTCATCCGGCAGCCTGACGACTGGCCGACGCTCTCCGACCGCCAACCCGTCGTGCCGCTCACTACGACGTTCGAGCTGATGCGTGATGTTGCGAGGCGCCTGGTCCCGGAACGAACTCCCATTGCGCTGCGCAAGGTCTCCGCACTGCGCTGGCTCGCGCTCGATGCACCGCTGGAGCTGGACGTGACGGCGACCTTCGATGGACGCGAATCTGTCGAAGTCGATCTCGGCGGGTACGCTCAAGCCACCGTCATCGTCCGCGACCGGTATCCTGACGCGCCTGCCGCCGACACTGCGCCGTTTGCGAACGAACGCCCGTCGCCGATAAAGGCAGAGCAGTTGTATGCCGACCGCTGGCTCTTCCATGGGCCGCTCTTCCAGGGTATCGAAGATTTGGCGGCGATGGGCGACGACGGGCTGCGGGGAACGGTGCGCACGCTCGAGTCGCTCGGCGCCCTCGTCGATTGTGCCGGACAACTGATGGTCTTCTGGATTATGGCGGCGCTAAGCACGGACCGCTATGCATTACCCGGTGGCGTCGACTCGGTGGAGTTCTTCGGACCGGAGCCGGCCGCTGGTGACATGATCACGGGAACAGTGCGGATTCGTTCGGTGACGCCGCGCACGGTCTACGCCGATCTGGAGCTTGCGGATCGTCACGGGCGCGTATGGGCGCGGCTCAGCGGTTTCGAGAATCGGCGCTTCGCTACCGATGACGTGACTTGGCCCGTGCTCTGCAATCCGGAAAGCAACACGATTGCCCAGTCCGACGCTGCCGGTTGGGTACGGTTGACGGAACGCTGGCCCGACGCTGCCAGCCGTGAGTTGATCGCGCGTCGCTACCTCGGCGCGACAGAGCGGGAGACCTATCGCACGCACGCTCCGCGCGGTCGTCGCCACTGGCTGATGGGCCGTATCGCAGCCAAAGACGCGGTACGCCGCTGGCTCTGGGCACGCGGAGCAGGTCCGCTATTCCCTGTCGATGTGAAGATTGCGGCCGATGAGCACGGCCGGCCCATCGTCAACGTACCGGGTCCTCGGAAGGTCTGCGTTTCGATTGCCCATAGCGGCGATCTCGCCGTGGCGATCGCTCATGCCGAGCCGATCGGAATCGATGTCGAGATCGTCGAGCCGCGCAATCCCGGGTTGGAGATGATCGCGCTTGCAGCGCCGGAACGGGCCTTGCTCGACCGAGTTGTGAGCGGCATGCGGGGCGATCCTGTAGCTGCGCGGTCTAAAGCGTTCACCCGCTTCTGGGCTGCGAAGGAAGCAGTCTCCAAGGCGGAAGGGACGGGCCTGGCGGGCCGACCGACTGCGTTCGCAGTGAGTGCCATCGATGGGGATCAGCTGTGCGTCGTCTGCCGGGCCGAGTCGACGGAGAAAGCACGCGAGTACAGGGTCGAGACACGCGTCGTCCCGGGTCCTCCCCATTCCGAGGGCGCAAGGGCGGAGTACATCGTGGCTTGGACGGCCGGGTGGACACATGTCGCGCCCGCGCTCCGTCCATCTCGCCTCGAGCTCATGACGCCGCCGTTGATCGCTCTTCGACCGGCGCATACAGCAGCAACCATCGAAGGAAACGGAGGAAATTGATCTTGATAGACAATCAACATCACGCTTCGGAAGACGCTGTTCTCGCTTATATGCGGCAGCACCTCGGTGCGGTCATCGGCGATCCCGAGTTGCTCCACACCGACATCACCATGGACACCACCTTCGGCGGCGACCTGGAGCTGGAGAGCATCGAGTTCGTTGCGTTGGCGGACCGGCTGCGCACCGAGTTCGGTGAGCGCGTCAACTTCGTAGCGTTCCTGGCGAAGAAGCAGGTCGATGACATGGTGTCGTTGAGGGTTGGCGACGTGGTGCGGTATGTCGCGTCATGCTTGCAGCAAGGCGGCGGGTCCATGCGGGAGTTGCAGGCCCATGGCTGAGATCCTCGCCAACGGCGTGCGGCTGCACGTCCAACGCCTCGCCCCCGCCCCAGGAGTGCCGCCCAGCGGAAAGACCATCGTGCTGCTCCACGGTCTGATTGTCGATGATCTCTCCAGCTACTACTTCACACTCGCCAATCCGCTCGCTGCGGCCGGTCACGATGTTGTTCTGTACGATCTGCGCGGCCACGGACACTCCGAGCGCCCGCGGACCGGCTATTCGCTCAACGATGGCATCGCCGATCTCGACGGACTCCTCACGGCACTGGACATCCACCGCCCTGTCCATCTCGTCGGCAACAGCTACGGCGGAGCCATCGCGATCGGAATGGCGGTCCGGCATCCGGATCGGGTCGCCGACGTGACGATGATCGAAGGGCACTACGCAGACGAGGGCTTTGGCGAAGAGATGACCGAGACGCTTGGGCTCGTCACTGCGGGAATCCACGACGAGAAGTGGCGCACCTGGATAGCCGAGCGCGGCCGCAAGACGATGAAGCTCGCACGTCGCGGAGTCACGCTGATCGAAAACACCTCGATCGAGCAGGACCTGCTCGCGACCGTTCCCCATTCGCGCGCCGCGCTGCAGGCGCTGCAGATCCCGATCCTTGCCATCTACGGCGGAGCGTCGGAGATGCTCGAGCGCGCACGCACGCTCGAACGCCTGGTGACAAGGACGCGGCTGATCGTGCTGCCCGACCTCGACCATCGCGTCCTGTTCAACACGGCGCCATATCTGTGTGAGGTGCTGCTGTGGTGGTACGCCAGCCAGCAGGGCGAGCCGCCGCTTTGGGTGCCGCCGGAGGTCCCATTCGAGCCCGCGCCGTTAAGCCGCGCGATGCTTCCGAGCCGGCCATGAGCCGCTTCTTGTTTGTCGTCCCGCCGCTCGCCGGTCACGTCAATCCCACCGTTGCGGTCGGCGCCGAGCTTGCGTCACGTGATCATGACGTGGCGTGGGCGGGTCATGCATCGGTGCTGGCGCCGCTGCTGCCGCATGGAGCCGAAGTGCTCCCAACGGACCGGACCCTTACACCGGAGGGCCTGAGCGCAATCACTGCGCGCGCTCAGGGTCTGCGCGGCGCGGAGGCATTCCGTTTCCTCTGGAAAGAGTTCATCGTGCCGCTCGGCGAGGCGATGTTGCCGGAAATCGAAGCGGCGGTCGAGCGGTTCGCTCCGGATGTGCTGGTCGTCGATCAGCAGGCGATCGCCGGGGCGCTCGTCGCCCGTCGGCGCGGCCTGCGATGGGCAACATCGGCAACCACTTCCTCCGAGCTCGCCGATCCCTTCGCCATCTTCCCGATGTTCGGCACCTGGATCGCCGACCAGCTGCGCGCCTTCCAGCATCGTGTGGGCACCCCGGCAGCCGAAGCGGCGCAGGGCGACCTGCGCTTCTCCGAGCAGCTTGTGCTGGCATTCAGCACCGAGGAACTGGTCGGCGGCGGTCCATTTCCGTCCGAGTGGTGTTTCGCCGGCCCAGCCATCGGAATGCGCCCGGTACGGGCGGAGTTCCCCTGGTCGTGGCTCGACCTTAAGCGGCATCACGTGCTGATCACACTCGGCACGGTCAATGCGGCGAGTGGCAGCCGATTTCTCACCGCTGCCGTCGCGGCCGCTGCGCGCCTTGAGGATCGGTTGCAGGCGATCGTCGTCGCGCCAGACGGCATGCTGGAGACGACGGCAGCCAATGTCCTCATGCGTCCCAGCGTGCCACAGCTCGAGCTATTGCCGCACCTCGACGCAGTCGTCTGCCATGCCGGACACAATACAGTCTGCGAGGCACTCGCTCACGGCATACCGCTCGTCGTCGCCCCGATCCGCGACGATCAGCCGATCGTCGCGCAGCAGGTCGTCGACGCCGGCGCGGGTGTGCGGCTCAAGTATGGACGCGCCACTTCCGACGAGATCGTTGCGGCACTTGTGACGATTCTCGAAACTGCTTCGTACCGCCAGGCGGCGCTGCGCATCCAGGCATCGTTTCGCGCTGCGGGTGGCCCTTCCGCTGCGGCCGATCGTCTCGAGTCATTGGCTAACTACCAGCCGGAAATGGCGGCAGCGGGGTGAAGCGCGGTATCGCCTTCATCTTCGCGACGGTGTTCCTCGATATGCTCGGGCTGGGAATCATCGCCCCGGTGCTGCCAAAGCTCGTTCTCAGCTTCACCGCCGGTGACGGAGCGCGTGCCGCCGCGATCTTCGGTATTTTTGGCACCGTTTTCGCGCTCATGCAATTCGTCTTTTCGCCGCTGCTCGGTGTTTTCTCGGATCGTTTCGGCCGGCGCCCCGTGATCGTGCTCTCGAACGTCGGCCTGGGGTTGGACTACGTGCTCATGGCGCTGGCGCCGACGGTCAGTTGGCTCTTCGCGGGGCGCCTCATCGCCGGAATTACCTCGGCGAGCATGACGACCGCGAGCGCCTATGTTGCCGATGTCGCGCAACCAGAACAGCGCGCCGCCGGCTTTGGTCTGGTCGGGGCAGCATTCGGGCTGGGCTTCATCGCCGGTCCGGCGATTGGCGGACTGCTGGGCGGCGTCGATCCGCGCCTGCCCTTCTGGTTCGCATCAGCACTGAGTCTAGCGAATGCCGCTTACGGATTTTTCGTCCTGCCGGAATCATTGCGGCGCGAGCAGCGTCGCGCGATCCTTTGGCGCCGCGCCAATCCGTTTGGAGCGCTCAAGCTGCTGCGCTCGCACCAGCAACTGCTCGGGCTCGCCGCGGTTGCGTTCCTCAGCACGCTTGCTGGCGTCGTGCTGCCCAGCATTTATGTGCTCTACGCCAGTGAACGCTATGGCTGGGACACGCGTACCGTCGGCTTCTCGTTGACGCTGGTGGGCGTCTGCTGCGCGCTCGCGCAAGCCGTCCTGGTCAAGCCGACGGTCGCACGTCTGGGCGAGCGTGGCGCAATGCTCGTCGGGCTGATCTGCGGCGCTGCCGGCATGGCAGTCTTCGGGACGGCCACAACCGGGACGCTCTTCGTGTGCGGCACTCCGCTCATGGCGCTGTGGGGCCTGGCACCCGCGGCCGCGCAAAGCATCATGACGCGCCGGGTGAGCGCTTCGGAACAGGGACAGTTGCAAGGCGCGTTGGGCAGCCTCGCCAGTGTCGCGGCCCTGCTCGGTCCCGAACTCTTCACGCTGATCTATGCGCACTCTATCGCCGGGCACGGCGCACGGAACATGCCCGGCGCAGCGTGGCTGCTCTCAACCATCATGCTCCTCGGCGCAACGGTCCTGATGTTGCGGGTCACCGGCGCAGCTTCGCCTGAGACCTCTGCTGCTTCCGTCACGGATTACGGACATAGAGCTTCGATCGATCCGTAAGATATTCGTTTGGCAATTCGCCGACAGGCCGCAGGGCATAATTCATGAGGTGATCGCGAGTCTTTGTCTCAGACGCCCGCAAGTTCGCGGCTCACAATCAGCCCAAATGCTTTACAGAGCGCGCATTCAAAACTCGAAGCGCATTGCGAACTGCAGTTGCCGCGAGGACCCTGCATCTCCGATTGCCGTGCGAGTTGCGATGATCTGTCCGAATGTACTCGTGGCTGCACCGCTCGCCGTCAGGTTAGGATTCGCGAAATTGGTATGGTTCAAGAGATCAAAGGCGTCCACGCGCAGGACCAGCGCGGTGCTTTCAGCAATTCTGGTTGTCTTTTCGAGGGAGATATCCGAATCCGCAAAACCTGGTCCGGTAAGCGCGTTGCGGCGGAGTGTACCGAAGCCTGCAGACTGCGCTAAGAAGGTGCAGCTCGGCGTCAGCGTCGCACATGCTGTGCCTTGGATGAATGGCACATTTCCATTGGGCAGAGTCGCGCCACGTCCCGTGGTGTAATGCCCCACCAGCGTTGGCCGAATGGTGCCGGAGACGCCGTTGTAAGTCGACGGTGTGACCACGTTCATCGGGTTACCGCTTTGCAGTTGCGTAATGTTTGCAAGCAGCCATCCCTCAACCAGTCGGTTGCCATGGAAGGGCAGGTTCCACGTTCCGGAGAAAACGAAATGACTACGGGCATCGAAGTCCGAGAGCCCATAGTCTCCCTTTGGATTGAAGTTGTTCTGTAACGTGTAGGTTCCCTGGGAGCCGAGTGAGTTAAGGTCCTGCGACTTCGACCACGTATAGCTTGAATTCACTTGAAGCCCATGGGCTAGGGACTTACGCACGGTAAACCACAGAGCGTTGTAGTTGGATAGCGACTCGGAATCGATATACGCGATGTTTCCCAGGCCTGCGCCGGGGCGGATGGAACTGGCCGGGGAAAGACTTACGAACGGCCGTGTCGCAGTGCCGCCGGGATAGATGAACTGGTTGAGATTCCGCTGGATGCGCAGATGCTTGCCCTCCGAACCGATGTACCCCACCTCCATCACGACGCCCTGCCCGAACTGCTGTTGCAGATTCAGGTTGTAACTCTCTGTGTAGGCATTGCTGAGTCTGGGATTGGTGGCGCTGGGCGCAAGCGACGCGAGCGCCGCGCTTGAATACAGCGTTCCGACCGGCAGCGCTCCGGTTTGACTGACAGGATTCGCATTGGGTGGATTGCTGGCAAGACCGGTCACTACCCCGCTTACCGGCTCATCCGCCAGGATGCCGTAGCCGCCGCGCAGGATAGTGTTGTTATTTCCGAATACGTCAAAGATGAATCCTATCCGCGGCTCATAATTGTAATTCTGGTTGTAGGGCTGACTTACGTGCAGCAACGTGTCGCTGTTTGCGTCAAAGTTGACCAGGCGGCCGCCCCCTTCCGTGGGGGTTCCGTTCCATTCGAAGCGCAGCCCTAACTCCGCCTGAAAGCGTGGCGTGAACTTATAGTTGTCGGATACGAATGCGCCCACTGCATTTTCAAAGATGCGGCTCGTGACCTGCGTTGGAGTCACGCTGAAGGCGCTGGCGGCGCCATTGATGAAGTTCGCCGTCGAACTGAAGGTCAGGATTCCTGCTGTCTGCGAGAACGAAGAGCCGATAAAACGCCGGAATTCGCCACCGGCTTTGATAGTGTGCTTCCCCCGGTTCCAAGAGAGGGTGTCGGAGAAGACTCCGCCCGTGTCAAAGCGGCCTTGCGGAAATCCCGAAGGGCCGCCGAAGTTCAGGCCGATGTCCTGTACCGTGATCTGGGGCAGCGCATTGTTGTATGCCACGCCATTCTGAATACCGAAACTGAGCGGGTTCTCCGGCGTGTTGGGGACGAAGGCGATGGCGATCCGGTTGAACCCAAGACGCGCCTCATTCACCACATTGGGCGAGAAGATGTGGACCTCGTTGATGGTGCCCACCTGCCGATGAGCGGTACGGTGATCTCCGAAGCCGGGAATGGTGTTGCCCTGCAGGTTTGGTTCTGTGCGAGCATCCTGCTGCCACGCATAGTACGCATGCACATTGTCCCTGGCGGAAAGCGTATGGAAGAGATCCCCCGAGAACTGATCGGTCTTCACCGGCCCAGGTGACGAGCCCTGAAAGACCGTACCCGTTGTATTGTTGCCGGCGGGAATTAGATTGATCAGTTGAGCATAGGCAGGGCCTGCCGTGCTGGCCGCGAAAGCCGACCGCTGTGCGGGATTCAGCACTGTCCCATTGAAGAGAAGGCTCTGCTGCTGGCGCAGTCCTTCGTAGCTGAGAAAGAAGAATGTCCGGTCCTTGAAGATTGGCCCGGAGAAGGCGCCACCAAAATTATTCCGGATGAACGAGTTCTGTCTCGACGGCTTGCGGTTGAAAAAGTTGCGTGCGTCGAAGTAGTTGTTTCGCAGATAATCGAAGGCTTCTCCGTGGAAGGCGTTCGTGCCCGATCGGGTTGCCACATTCACGATGGACCCTGATGAGCGGCCATACTCCGCCGAAGGGGTCGAGTTGGATATCTTGAACTCCGCAGTGGTATTGATTGATGGCTGAAAGGTGATCTGGTTCTGCGACAGATCGTTCAAATTGATGCCGTTGATCATGAAGTTGACGGAGTCTTCGCGCTGTCCTGCCGTATCAAAAGAATTTGCGCCCAGGCCCCGGCTGGCGCTCGTCAGGTTGCCTGTGACCGGCGGCACGACGGTGCCGGGCGTGAGGTTCGTCAGATCCAGGAAGTGACGCCCATTCAGTGGAATCTTTTGAACGGTCGTCTGATCGATTACCTGGCCAAGGGTGATGGTCTGCGCGTCGACAAGTGGCGCCGCGGCTTGCACCTGCACCACCTGCCCCGCCGACGCCACGCCCAGCTTCACATTCGCGGTGACATTTTGGTCGACCTGCAGGGTCACACTCGCCAGCTTGTAATCAGCGAAGCCCGATGCGTGCACGCTGACGCTGTAATTGCCCGGTTGTAGCGAGGGGATGGTGTAGCTGCCTGCAGGGTCAGATGCCACTGTGCGATCGACACCGGTAGACAGGCCATGCACTGTGACCTGCGCCTGCGGGACGACTGCTCCCGAAGGATCTGTAATCGTACCGGAGAGCGTCGCGGTCGATTGAGAGTAAGCAGCCGTCGAGCTAGTGGCGAGGACGAGAGCGATGATCGAGCAGATGCGATGGTTACGCATATGCGGCGGCCTCCAGGTTCATGTCACGATTAGCAGCCGCAGAAAATAAAGGCTGCCTGCGAGCGTTCGCAGAAGGGGGAATTCTGACTGATGCGGCTCTGCCTGAAGGCCGTATGTGGATGCTTATTCGCATCCTATTTGCAAGATAGTACTAGAAAATATATCCGTTCGAGGATGGAAGCGTGAGATGAGTTTGATTGCATGCTGTTAGACCGTCGCGTTGGGACGGGGCATCAGGATTTCGGTTCAGATTCCTTGAGCACCTCGACGAGATAGTCCTTCCAGATGGCAGCCTGCGTGTGCGTGCCGTGGCCCCGCGTTGCGTCGGAGATGGGGATCAGGACGAACTTCGCGTGTGGCATTTGCTTTGCGAGCTTCTCCGCAATGCCAAGCTCCGGCGGATTGATAAAGTCGTCGGCGGAGTTGATGTACATGACGGGAACAGTGATGTGGCCGAGCTGCGCGCTGGGGTCATAGTTGCGCGAAGCGTCTACGTAGTAAATGAGATTATTCGCATCGGTGCTGGCAGTTGTCCGAGCCAAGTATTTGTCGACATACTCCTCCGCAGCTTCGCGCGTGGGTGCGGCTTTCTGCATCACCAGTGGGGCGGAGCCCATAATCAGCAGCATCTCATTCGCAGTGCGAAGCCCGAGAGCAGGCTCGGTGGCGTAGTTGCCGTTCTGCCAGGCAGGGTCGTTCTTGATGTTCTCGATTGCCATGTAGCGCATCATGCGATTGCGACCGGCGATTGCAGTGGGCAGGCAGGCAAGCGGCATGAGCGCGTCCGCAAAGCCGGGATGCGTCTCGCCCCACACGAAGCTCTGCATGCAGCCCATCGAAGTACCCAGAATGAGGCGAAGGTGATCGACGCCGAGGCCTTCGAGCAGCATCTGGTGCTGCGAGCGGACCATGTCATCGTAGTCGTAGCGTGGGAACTTCATGCGCAGACCGTCCGAGGGCTTGGATGAGTCGCCCTGACCGATGTCGTCGGGAAAGATAAGAAAGTAGTGCGTGATGTCAAGCGGCTGGCCAGGACCAAACAGGACGTCGGAGAACTGCGGGACGAGCAGCGTCCGACGATTGCCTCCAGTGCCATGCAGGAGGAGGACTGCGTTGTCGACGCGACCGGCGGTATTGCGGTGCGGACTGCCGAGCGTAAAATAGCGCAGTTTCAGCTCAGGCAGAGTTTCGCCGCTGCCAAAATGGAAATTGTGCGCGACATAGAGATTATCCTTGACCGGCCACCTCGTGGCCGCGACTGCAGGCGCAACATGCGTCGCGGACATGGTTTGCGCCATAGCACTTGCGGCGGCGAGGAAGATTGCGAGAAGAAGAGTACGAAAGCGCATGAGTGGTCCTCGGCGGCAACAGGCCCCACTTTAGAATAAGCGAAAGCGTCCAGCGCCAAATAAGCAAAACTAGAACGGCATGCACTTTCCGTTCGCCCGGCGGCGGTGCGATCCCATCTATCCGGCCATCATCATCATCGAATCGCCAGCTAGTTCTTGTCGTTCTCCCAGAGCATGAACGCTCCCTTGAACGCGTTGTCGTTCGAGCCAAGAAAGACCTTGGGCGGCAGCTTCTTCATGAGCTTCGCATTTCCGCCGCCGAGGACGACATAATCGGTCTCCATCGCATTCGCCATCAGCTCGATGACTTTCACGACATTCTTCTCCCATGCCTTGCGGCCGTAGCGCGTCAGCCCCACCTTGCCCAGATAGTCCTCGTAGGTCTTCCGCTTTCTCCACGGTAAATGTGCCAGCTCCATCGCCTGCACGGATCCATCCACCACCATCGCGGAGCCCAGCCCGGTGCCCAGTCCGAGATAGAGCATGCGGCCGCCTTTATAACTTCCCATCGCCTGCATAGCAGCATCGTTGAGCAGCTTCAGCGGTTTGCCGCCAAATGCCTTCTTGAAATCGAAGCGCACCCATCCCTTCCCGAGGTTGTGCGGCTCCAGCAATGGCTTGTCATGGATCACAGGCCCAGGGAAGCCGACAGATACGCGATCGTATTTCCAGCCCGCGGTGTGTTTCTTGATCGCTCCCACCATGACTTCAGGCGTCATCTTCGGCCCAGAGGGCACCTTGATGATCTCGTCTTGTTGCTGCATACGAAATTTCAGGTTGGTGCCGCCGATATCGATGCCCAATATATTCATGCCACCTCCCTCTCAACCCAAACCGGAGCGCCTTCCATATATACATGGACTAGGCGCAGCCTCGCGAGAGTGTTTCTGCAGTTGATTGTTGAATGTAACTGCAATCGCGGCCCACTGCTTCGTGGGCCTGGCTGGAGAGGACGGGTTGGGCACTTCCCTCGACGAATGGCCGCCATTGAGTTTTGCGCATACAGCGAACTCCTGCTGCGCACGCTCGTTCAGGCCCCGGCGGTGCCGAAAGGCCGTCTCCGCGTCCGAAAGCTTGCCTGCCACTGTCAATGACTGCGCTTCCGGCTAGGGGGTCGGCTGGCGATTGCGAGTGTGCGAACTGGATGGTAACAAAGATCAGCACGCATGCAGCGAAAGCGCGGAACCAGCCGTCCCTCATTACTGTGCTGCTGCCCGGTTCTTGGGACCGCAGTCCCGCATCTGGTCGCGCATGTGCCGCAACTCCTGCAGCCCCGGAGCGTAGACGAGCGCTCTCTCAAGTGTGGCGCGAGCACCTGCCGCGTCGCCAGCCATGCATTGCACGCGTGCCAGATTCATGGCCAGTCCAACAACGTCCATGTTTGCGTCGAACGCCGGTTGCAGCAGCGCAAGCGACGCCTGCAGCTTGCCCTGCTTTGCCGCCAGTATGCCTAAGTTCGACTCCGCCGTGAGATCTCGCGGATCGAGTTTCAAGACTCTTTGAAAAGCCTCTTCTGCATCCTGATTCTCTCCGCGCTTGGCGCTCAGGAGTCCAAAGGCGTCGAGCGCCCTTTCATCGCTCCCAATAGCGGTGCGCTGTTCCTGGAGCAGCTTCCATGCCGTTGGTTCGACCGATGAATTGCCTTCGAGCAGCGCCTGGTAGTATGCCATCGCGAGGTCGCGCCTGCTCGCGTCCGGGGACAGGACCGGAGATAGTTCCGCGCTCTGCGGATGCTCTGTGCCGGCATGAGGCGGCGCGGGCTCCCGGAGAATCCGATGATCTGTCCACGCGACATGCGGAATATTTTCTGCTCCGGTGTGCCGCATGTGACAGCTGGTGCAGTCGGAATTTTCCTGGTGATGCGATACGGCGAATTGGGGCTGGCTGTGGCAGGCGAGACACTTCGTCCGGAAGAAGGCCGCGCGCTGTTCGGGCGCCGGCGTGAAGTGCGGATCGTGACAACTGGTGCAGGACATCCGGTCCCCGCTCATGCGCTTGCACGTGCTCTGAGCGAGTTGCTCAACCTCGCTTACTCCGCGTGTCGTCAGGTTAGTGCCGGAATAGACATAGAAGGCGAGATAGTCGGAAATCGAATCGCCAGGATGGTAGTCGAGCGCGGAATGCCCTGCCCGTTCTACCGAAACATCTCCTTCGAGATGACAATTGATGCAAACCGAATCGCGGTGAGTCGGATCCAGATGTGCGGGATTCACGATTGCTGCTTTGCCGCTGCTATTCATATGGCGCTGCGCATCCCCGTGGCAAGCCTCGCAGGTGATGCCGGTATGTAGAAATGGCAATCCGCTATATCGGTTAATGGTTCCCGAATCGCTGCGATCAACCCCACTCATGTGGCAGCGCAGACAACTGCTTTCCATCGGAAGAGATGGCGGCATTTGCGTCATCTCTGCCAGCCCCGGCTTCATATCATACCTGTGCGACGCTGCGTACCACGCGACCGGAGACTCGAATAGATAGCGATCGATTTCGTAGAGATAAGTGGTGCCCAGATGGCCCGAGCCGAGGAAGTAGCCTAGCGGATTTTCTCCCGAGATATTGTTGTCTTTCCTGCTTCGAAATCCCAGGCGAGGCTGTCCGTGTTCGTTTGAGATGACGTACTCGACGCCGGAAGGAACATGAAAAAATGTGCCGGGCATCAGGTTCTCCCCGGCGGTGCCGCTGGCATGCGCCATCGGGGTGGAGAGATATCGCTGGAAAATTTCCTTGTGGCACTTCGCGCACTCTGCATCGGCGACGCGAACCGGAGTCGCCTGAAACGCCTCTGCTGCCGCAGAAATTAGGATCACGAGCAGAAACAGGATTGGACGCCCCGGTCGCATATGCATTCACTTCGCTTTTGCCGAAGAACACTTCGAGCAGTCTTCGTGCGTTACGCCGCGACCCTGCTCTATCGTGAGAATGCGGTCTACACCTGGGACGACAATTTTCTCAATCGGCCCTCCGCCCGGCCAGCGAATCTCTACCGAATCGATTGTGGCCGCATCGCCCAGACCAAAGTGCACACGCGGATCGTTGGAAGACGCAAAGCTACCCCCACTTAGGACATCGCCTCGCCGAGTTGTTTTCCCAGCGGTGACGAAAACGACAGCACCAACAGCATCGCGTGGCTTGCCCGCACCTCCGTTAAGGCGGAACTCAATCCAGTGATGATGATCGGGGTTCACGTTGCGCAGGAGCGTAGGTGTGGAGTCGAGATTGTTCAGCACGACATCGATCTTGCCGTCATTGAACAGATCGCCGAAAGCTGCGCCGCGCGCCGGCACGACTACGGCCAGTCCAGTTCCCTGCACTGCGGGAACGAGCGTGAACTTACCGGCGCCGTTGTTTCGAAGCAGCAACGGGCGCTGCGCGAATGTTGTGCCCCAGTCGTGCTCGTCCACTTGCTTGTACACATGACCGCTGGCGATGAAGATGTCCTTCCAGCCGTCGTTATCGTAGTCGATGAATCCGTCGCCCCAGCTAAGAAACGGAATCGTATCTTTGGCAACGCCCGCTTCATAACTCGAATCGGTGAAATTCAGGTCTCCATCGTTCCGGTACAGCACCTTGTAGTCGTCGGAAAAATCTGTGTCGAGAATATCCAGGCGGCCAACATTTCTATCGTCGCCAACCGCGATGCCCATGGTTGCAGTTTCCCTGCCATCATGATTGACCGCATAGCCGGACTCGAAGCTGAGATCTTCGAAGGTGCCATCCCCCTTATTCCGGTAGAGATAGTTGGGAGTCGAGTCGTCGGCCACCAGCAGTTCTGGTTTCCCGTCACCATTCAGGTCAACAAACAACGACGTTAGTCCGTAGTATCCAGGCGCATCAGCGACTCCAGCTTTTTGGCTAACATCCGTGAATTTTCCATCTCCATCGTTGTGGAAGAGGTGATCGTGCTCGCCTCTCAGGCCGCGCGGCCCACAAAAGACGCTCGCGCCCCGGTACTGGCAATAATTCGAGACAACGGAGTTCGATCCGACCACGGGTGGATTATGGAAGTCGTAAGCGGTGTAGCCGGGCACGAAGAGATCCAAGCGTCCGTCGCCATCGTAGTCTCCAAATGTGGGACCGGTGGACCAGCCGCCGAGCGCGACGCCGGATTTCTCCGCAACATCTGTGAAGGTGCCGTCGTGATTGTTGTGGTAGAGCCGATTCTTGCCCAGGTTGGTTACATATAGATCCGGCCAGCCATCGTTGTCGTAATCGGCCACTGCAACCCCAACGCCCCAGCGATCATTAGTCACGCCAGCGTGCCCGGCCACATTTCTGAACGTGCCGTCATGGTTGTTATGAAAGAGTGCGGCATGCGGCGATTCGGCCTTTACATTCATGGCCTCGTAGCTCATGCCATTGACCAGATAGATATCGAGCCAGCCATCGTTGTCATAGTCGAGGAGCGCGATGCCGCTGCCCAGCGACTCCACAATATAGCTCTTGGAGCTTGAACCACCTGCATAGTGCCAGTTTGTTAGACCCGCTTGCCCGGATATGTCCTTGAAGACTATCGGACCATCCTGCACAAAACCGCCGGCGGTGATTGGGCGATGTTCCGCGTCGTGCACCGGAGCATAGACGCCCCCAGTGCTTGCGCCACCCTGTGGCGTCTTATCTTGTTGCGCAACCGTGGAACCGCACAGGAAAACTACCGATGCGAGTGCACCTGCTTCGCAGATCCAGCGAGGGAGCAAGGCCGACCACGCGATCTTCGAAGCCAGCCGCGGCCGATCAGTGAGCGGTACTCTTGATGTCGATCGATTCATTTGCCTGCGCGGCTACTCCTTCGCTCGCCCGCCGCTGGAGCCGACCATACGTACGAGTCTCTTCCTGCGCCGCGGTTGTCCTTCCCTGCGACCGGTACACGGCAGCAAGCAGGAAATGAATTGAGGGTTCGTCGGGGCTCTCCTTCTCTGCGAGAAGCAAATC
>JAUTWX010000169.1 GCA_030838385.1 Acidobacteriaceae bacterium | reverse complement strand
CAGGAGATCGGGCCGCCGCAGGACCCGCACGGCTCCATCACCCGCGAAGTCAAGGGTTCGTCGGTCTTCATCGATTTCGTGCCGTCGGCGCAGGGTCACGCCGAGGCGCAGAAGCTGATGGCTTCCGGTGGCGCGGTCCTGACGGAGCACACCATTTACTCTGATTCGCCGCCGCAGAACACAGTGATGAAGGGCGACGTGATCCAGGCTACGCTGCGTGAAGGCCGCGCACTGGACACGCTGCATGGCCAGGGCAACACCTTCCTGACCAACACCAATCCCAGCGGAGTGAGCCAGACCAGCACCGGCGACACGCTGGACATCACATTCGCGCAGGAGAGTGCCAGCCAGCCAAAGCAAAGGCGCAAGCCGGACGAGATTCCGCCCAGCCTGGTGGAGCGCGCGGTGCAGCGGGGCCACGTCGCGATTGTGCAGATCAAGCCGGGCGCAAACGAGCAGGCGAAGCCGTGGCGCAGTCAGGCAACGGCTGAGATTGCCACCCTCGATGGGCCGCGGCAGATCATTCATCTCGAAGGCTCGCCGCGGCTGAATGACGATGAGGCAGAGATGACGGCTCAGATGATTGATTTCTATCGTCTGAGCGGCGCCGTCACCGCGGACCATGATGTGAAGGTGACCCTGCATCAGGGAGCGAGTGCGCAGGCGCCCGTGCACGCCGTGGCCGAGAAGGTCTTTTTCGATCACGATCGCGATGAAGCCACGCTCTATGGTCGCGACAGCCAGGACGCGCGGCTGTGGCAGGCGGCGAACTCGGTGGCGGCGCCCACCATCGTGCTGGACCGTCATAACCAGATGCTGATCGCGCCCGGCAAGGGCGGCCAGGGACGCGTACATGGGGTCTTCGCCGATCCTGGCTCGAAGGCCACGGGAAGCGAGGCGGTGATCCGCGTGGATGCGAACTCGCTCCAATATTCGGGCAGCGAGCGCAAGGCGAGCTTCCAGGGCAACGTGGTGGCACAGCAGGCTAGTGGGCGTTTGCGGGCAGAAAAGGCAGATCTCTTCATGACCCGGAACGCGTCGCCGTCCGACGCGGCCAGTCGCGTACCGAACCCGCGCGGATCACTCGACCACATGGTCAGCGAAGGCCGGGTCCAGGTGAATGAAGGAACACGTACTGGCCAGGGAGAGCGGCTGGTCTATACCGCATCGGATGGCAAGTTCGTTCTCTATGGGCGTACAGGACAGCCGGCGCACATGGCGGATCCGGAACATGGAACAGTATCGGGCGCGGCTTTGATTTTCACCAATCGCGGTGATAGCGTCGAGGTGGATGGTGGGACCGCCCGCGCGGTTACGGACACACAAGTCCCCAAGTAGCAGCGCGAGGCCGCCGCCGGGCATCACGAGGCACGTTGCAGAAACTCCATACCGACGAGATCGCCAAGTCCTACAAGGGGCGCCAGGTCGTACGCGGCGTCAACCTTGAAATCAGCCAGGGTGAGGTCGTCGGACTGCTTGGTCCCAACGGCGCCGGCAAGACCACCAGCTTTTACATCATCGTTGGCCTGATCGCGGCCGATGCCGGAAGGGTTCTGGTCGACGACGAAGATATCTCGCGCGTGCCCATGTATCTGCGGGCACGGCGATTCGGCATCAGTTATCTGCCGCAGGAGCCCTCGGTCTTTCGCAAGCTGACGGTCGAGGAGAACATCCTCGCGGTGCTGGAGGCGCAGGCCATCTCCTGGGAGATGCGACGTGCGCGGGCCGAAAAGCTGATGGACCAGCTCAACCTTGGCCATATCCGCAAGACACGCGGCTACGCCCTCTCCGGCGGGGAGCGGCGGCGCGTGGAGATCGCCCGCTGTCTCTGCATCCAGCCATCGTTTATTCTTCTGGACGAGCCCTTCTCCGGCATCGATCCCATCGCGGTGCTCGATCTGCAGGAGATCATCTTCGATCTCAAGGCGAGCGGGATCGGGGTGCTAATCACCGACCACAACGTCCGCGAGACGCTCTCGGTGACAGATCGGGCATACATCATCAACGACGGCAAGATCTTCCGTGACGGCACTCCGGATGAGCTGGGGCGCGATCCCGAGGTGCGCCGGGTCTATCTGGGCGAAGGCTTCTCGCTCAACTAGCTGGTCCTCACCCTCCCGCGATAGTGTGATTACCGCCGATGCCGGGGGGCAAAAGGAATTGGTGCATCCGGCTCCCTCCGCCCTGTAAGCTATGGGCAAATAACGCTCTATAGATTGGTGGCAATGGCACTTCTTCAACCCAAGCTGAGCCTCAAGGTGGCTCAACGCCAGATCCTGACCCCTGGCCTCATGCAGATGGTCAGCGTGCTGGCGCTGAATAAGCTCGAGTTGAAGGAGATGATCCAGTCCGAGATGGCGGAGAACCCGGTCCTCGACGAAATGGAGGAGAGCGTGCCGCTGCTGGATGATGTGGAGGGACGCCAGGCAGAGCGGGAGCGGCCGGCGGAAGAGGTGGCCGCCTCGGTCGAGACGCCCAAAGAGGAGAAAGATCCCTTCGCGGAGATCGACTTCGGCTCCTACTTCCAGGACTACCTTGACCCAGGCTTCCGGACGCCGAACAGCTTCGAGGTGAGCGAAAAGCCCTCCTTTGAGAACTTCCTCTCCCAGCCGGACACTCTCACCGATCACCTGGCCTGGCAGCTCGGCTCACTTAGCATTGCGCCTGCCCTGCGCGAGGCCGCGGAGTACATCGTCGGCAACCTCAACGAAGACGGCTACCTGCTGTCGACCGACGAGGAGCTGCTGACCGGCTTCGTTCAAGCGGTAGACAGCGTGGAGAACCACGACGCGGCCCGCACTCTGCTGGCCGAGGCTCTGGAGCTGGTGCGCTCCCTCGACCCCAGTGGTATCGCCACACGCGACCTGCGGGAGTGCCTTGCCCTGCAGATCCGGCACCAGGAGCACGAGTTCGACCTGATCTTCGGCGAGGCCGACGTGGACATCGAAGACGAAGCGGATGTCGTCACGCGCCGCACGCTCTTCCGCACCGCCATGCACATCATCGACCAGTGCCTGCCTCTGTTGCAGAAGCGCGACCTGACGGCGCTGGGACGCGCTGTCTCGAAGCCGCCGGAGCATGTGCAGCAGGCGGTCGATCTCATCCGCGCGCTCGATCCGCGGCCGGGCCAGCGATACAACCGTACGGAAGCACGGCTCATCGAGCCGGATGTCGTCTTCGTCAAGCGCGGCGATGAATTTGTCGTGGTCATGAATGAAGAGGATCTGCCGACGCTGCGGCTCAATCAGGGCTATCGCAAGCTGCTGGCGCAGAACGATACCGAGCGCGAGGTCAAGGAGTACGTGAAGGAGCGCTATCGCTCCGCACTGCAGTTGATTCGCAACATCGAGCAGCGCAAGAGCACCATTCTGCGTACCTGCGAGGCCATCGTCCGCCGCCAGCCAGAATTTCTCGAGCATGGCGTGGATGCGCTGCGCCCCATGATGATCAAGGACGTCGCCGAAGAGATCGGCGTCCATCCTTCCACCGTCAGCCGAGCCGTCTCCAACAAGTACGTGCACACGCCCCAGGGAGTTTTCGAGCTGCGCTACTTCTTCTCCGAGGCCGCCGGTGGCCCAGAAGGTGCAGGCACCCCGCTCATGCTGCTGAAGCGGAAGGTAAAAAAGCTCATCGATGAAGAGGATCCGAAGAAGCCGCTGACCGACGACTTCATCGCCAGCGTGCTGCAATCCCAGGGCATCCAGGTCACCCGCCGGACGGTGGCTAAGTATCGCGAAGACATGAGGATTCCCAGCACGCACCAGCGCCGCGTGCGCATCTGAGGATTGCACTGCGTCCTCTGGTGTAGGATCATCTCCCCTCACGGGATTTGCATCTCGATACCTATGGAGGTTCCGCTTATGCAGGTGGAGTACACCGGACGCCAGATCGCAATAACCCCTTCACTACGTCGTCTGGCCGAGGAGGGCCTGGATCGGGTGGGCAAAGTGGTTGGTAGAAGCTGCAGCGCTCACGTGGTTCTCACCGAAGAGAAGTATCGGCACACCGCAGAAGTCACTGTGCAAACCAAATTCCAGACCATCGTTGGTTTATGTGAATCGCCGGTCATGGAGACGGCGCTCCGCGATGCCCTAGCCAAGGCCGAGTTCCAGGCCATCAAACACAAGGACAAATTCCGCACCCGGACGCGCGAGCCCAAGGACGAGAAGACCGCGCACGAGCCGCAGCTCTCGCGGCCGCGGAACAACCGTATGTCGGTTGCCGCGCTGCCCGACGTTGCCGAGCCGATCCTTCCGGCTTCGAAGACGCCCCCACCCAAGGCCGCCAATGGCAATGGAAATGGCCGCAAACCGGCGCCGGTGAAGGTCCACAGCCCTTCGCACGGCATGGAGATTGCCGAGCCGCACGTGGTGCATTGCGACGACTGCGTGGCCGAGCAACGGATGAGCCTCGACGAAGCCGTCAAGGAATCCGAGCTGCGCGACAAAGACGTCTTCGTCTTCCGTGAGCCCGCTGGAGACCTGCGTGTGCTGCACCGGCGCCGCGATGGTGTAATGGAGCTGATCGCGCTCCCTAACTGAGCCGTGGAAAACCTTGGTAACGCGCTGCGGGCGTATCAAATGGGCGCCCGCAGCGCCTTTCCACACAGCGATCCCACTGAAAGTGTGCAAGCTGGAACGTCGCGGCAACAGAAATGCTTTAGCATGTGGCCATGCCGCGCAAAGCCGCACCCCAAGCGAGCCCGCGTCCGGCTCGGAATCCGAAGCACGACGGCACGCATGCGCCGCATGACGGCGTGCAGCGGGAGCTCGTCATCATCACCGGGCTCTCCGGGTCGGGCAAGGCATCGGCCCTAAAGGCATTTGAGGACCTCGGCTACTACTCTGTCGACAATCTGCCGCTGGATCTGCTGCCCGCCTTCGCGGATCTCGTGGGTCAGTCCGCCGAGATCCGGCGCGCTGCGCTGGTGGTCGACGTGCGCGAGGGGCAGCGGCTGGACCAGTTTCCCGAGCTGCTGAACAAACTTCGCAAGCTTCTGCCGACGCAGGTATTTTTCCTCGAAGCATCGGATGCTGTGCTGCTGCGCCGCTTTTCAGAGACCCGCCGCCCACACCCGTTGGGGCGGACGGAGACCGTGGTCAAGGCCATCGATGCCGAGCGGCGTCTGCTCGATCCCATTCGCAATGTGGCGGACGAGACCGTGGATACCTCGCAGCACAATGTGCACGAACTCCGCGCCTTCATCCTGAGCAAGTTCGAGCGGGGCAGCAGCAGCGACAGCAAAAATCTGATGGTCTCGTTCGTCAGCTTCGGCTACAAGAACGGCGTGCCGCTCGAAGCAGACCTGGTCTTCGATGTGCGCTTTCTTCCGAACCCGCACTTCATCCCGGAGTTCCGTCCGCTCACCGGGAAGCACCCCAAAGTCGCACAATACATCCGCCAGTTTCCGCAGACTGCGGAGTTTCTCGACAAGACGACCGATCTGCTCCTCTTCCTGCTGCCCCACTACATTCAGGAAGGGAAGAGCTATCTCACCGTCGGTTTCGGCTGTACCGGCGGACAGCATCGCTCTGTGATGATTGCGGAGGAGATACGCAAGCGACTGGCTAAGGCAGGCTACCGGGTCAAGAGCACGCACCGGGACATGCCGCACTGAGAGCAGCAGCCGCGTCGTGTGGCTACAATAGCCCCATGTACCCGCTCCAACTGACGCGGCTCCGTCCGTCCGCTATTTCCGCGACCATCCCGTCGGAGATGCGCCGGTGAGCGGAGTTCGGCGCATCGGGCGACTGCTGTTCTACGTACGCCGCTATTCGCTGCAGGCATTTGCATCGGTCATTCTGCTGGCGGCAGTCGGTCTGCTGGATGCCTTCCGGCTGCTGTTGATCGGCCCCATCTTCAACACCGTCCTCAATCCCAAGTCGCCGGGACGCGATCTGACGCTCTTCAGCGGCCGCTTCCACTTCAGCTTGCAGCAGCTTGTCCCCTCGCATTTCCACAATCCCTGGAGCGTCGTCGCCTACGCGCTCATTGCTTCCACCGTGCTCAAGGGCATCTGCGACTACGCCGGCACCTATCTGGTGAACTACGCCGGCTTCGGCATGATCACGGACATGCGGGACGACCTCTATCAGGCTATCCTGCGCCGCTCCGTGCAGTTCTTCCAGAGCCACGCCACCGGCACCATTCTCTCTACCGTCATCAATGACATCGAGCGCGTGCAGTACGCGATGTCTTCAGTGCTGTCGGAGTTTCTGCAGCAGGTCTTTACCCTCATCTTCACCGCGTGCGTTGTCGTCATGGTGGGCGGCAGGCTGGCCTGGGTGCTGCTCATCTTTGTGCCCATAGTCATCAGCTCGGCGCGGCGCGTCGGGCGCAGCGTGCGGCACACCACGCGGCACGGCCAGGACAAGCTGGCCGAGATTCAGAACATCCTGCACGAGACCATCACCGGCAATCGCATCGTGAAGGCCTTCACCATGGAGCGCTGGGAGATGACGCGTTTCAAGGAGGCGGCGCGCCGGCTCTTCCACGCGAATCTCAGCTCGGTACGCGCCCAGGCCATCAGCTCGCCGATGATGGATATCATCGGTGCGGTCGCGATCGCGTTGCTGCTCTTACTCGGCCGCGAGCAGATCAACACAGGAACGCTGACCGCCGGCACCTTCTTCACCTTCATCGTGGCGGTCTTCAAGCTCTACGATCCGGTGCGCAAATTCGCACTCTTCTACAACAATTTCCAGCAGGCTCTGGGCGCCTCCGGCAACATTTTCGAGTTCATGGATGAGCAGGACACGGTCCGCGACCGGCAGCACGCGCAAGGAGTGAAGGCATTCCGCAACGAGATCCGCTTCGAAGACGTGCGCTTCTCCTATGCGTCGGAGGAGGGGGAGAAGGAAGTCCTCTCCGGCATCAACCTCACGGTGCCGCCCGGCGAGGTGGTCGCCTTCGTGGGTCCCAGCGGTGCCGGCAAGACCACACTCGTCAACCTGATCCCACGCTTCTTCGACGTGACCGGCGGCCGCCTGCTGATGGATGGGCAGGATGTGCGCGACCTGAAAATCGACTCGCTGCGCAGGCTGATCGGCAACGTCACCCAGGAGACCATCCTGTTCAATGACACGGTGCGCAACAATATCGCGTACGGTCAGCCGGATGTGCCGCTCGAAAAGGTGAAGGATGCCGCACGGGTGGCCTTGGCGCATGACTTCATCTCCGCGATGCCCGAGGGTTACGACACCGTAATCGGAGAAAAAGGCTTTCGCCTCTCCGGCGGAGAACGCCAGCGGCTGGCGATCGCGCGTGCCCTGCTCAAGAACGCGCCCATCCTCATCCTGGATGAGGCAACTTCCTCGCTCGACACCGAGAGTGAGTCGCTGGTGCAGGCCGCGCTTTCGAATTTAATGCTGGGCCGTACCGTCTTCGTCATCGCCCACCGGCTCTCCACGGTGCGCCGAGCCACCCGCATCGCCGTTGTTGAAGCCGGGAAGATCACCGCTGTGGCCTCGCACGATGAGCTGCTGCATACCTCGCCTATGTACCAACGGCTGTATCAATTGCAGTTTGCCGACGACGCAGACTCAACCACCGAGCCAGCGATGGCGGCAGGAGCCAAAGTTTGAGCAAGCAGACCAATTCTCAGCCGATCTATTCCATGACCGGCTTCGCACGGCATCGCGGGCGCATCAACGAATCGCTTGGCTGGACGCTGGTGCTGAAGGCTGTAAATCACCGCTTTCTCGATCTGCACATGCGCATGCCTGCCGGGTCGGAGGCATTGGAGATGCAGTTGCGCCGCCAGTTCAAATCTGCGATCTTACGCGGGCATCTCGAAATCACCCTCACCATCGAGCGGGCTTCGCAGCAGCAGGTGGAGATGGACCATGGCCTGGTTGCCAGCTACATTGCCGCCTTCCGCGCTGCCGCCGCGGAGCATCGACTGCGCGAGACCCCCAGCCTGCAGACCATCCTGCAGTTGCCCGGCGTCTTTCGTACCAACCTGCAGGGCGGCAACGGCAATGGCAGCGCCGATGTGCGTACTGCCGAGATGGAACTGATCGAGGCCTCCGTAGTCGCTGGGCTGCCGGAGGCAGTCTCCGCCCTGCAGACGATGCGCGGACAGGAAGGCGCGGCACTGGCGGCTGAACTCGCTGCGATTGTGGATCGCATTACCACCTTCGTCGATCGCGTCACCGAGCTGCATGGACCCATGCAGGCAGCGCATTTCGAGCGTACCAGCGCGCGCATTGCTGCTTTGCTGGGCGGGGTGGCGGATCGCGAGCGCCTGCTGCAGGAGGCGGCTCTCCTGGCGGATCGGAGCGATGTGAGCGAAGAACTGGCGCGGCTGCGTGCCCACGTCGAGCACTTCCGCCAGATGCTCGCCGGGGGCGGGGAACTGGGCAAGAAGCTCGACTTTCTGCTGCAGGAGATGAATCGCGAGGCCAACACCATGCTCTCGAAGACCGCCGGCATTGCGGGTGCGGGCACGCAGGTGACGGAGATCGGGCTGGGACTGAAATCGGAGATTGAGAAGGCGCGTGAACAGGTCCAGAACCTTGAATAATGCATTCTCTGGCTCCCACGAAAGCCGTAGGTGGAGCCCGCTTCGACATTGGCCTTCTGCACGGGACGTGCGAAAATCGGAGCAATCTTCGCTTTGCATGAATGTGGAGAGGAGCCAGAGATGCTAAGCGCATTTGTCGCCCTCGGGACGCTGGTTGGTTTCGCCTTTGCGCTCGCTCTGCTCTTCCTGCCCACTCTGGTCGCAAAATCCCGCAACCACTCGAACACCCTGTCGATTTTCCTGATCAATCTCTTCTTTGGCTGGACCTTTATCGGCTGGGTAATCTGTCTTGTCTGGGCATGCACGCGGCCGGCGCAGCCGGTTCTCTACGCGCCGGTGTATCCCGCGGTCATGGCCCCATCCCATCCACCGGCGGCTGCAAATTCCGCCGTAACCATTCTGCCCCCGTCGTCGCCGTACCGGGGGGCTAGGTAACCGGAGCGCGCTTGGCAGGCATTCTCTTCATCATTTCCGCTCCCTCGGGTTCAGGAAAATCTACCCTGGTCAATCAACTGCGGTCCGACGTACGCGGTCTCGACTTCTCTATCAGCTACACCACGCGTGAGCCCCGCGGCTCGGAGCAGGAGGGCCGCGAGTATCACTACATAGATCGCGCTACCTTCGAGCGCATGCAGCAGGCGAATGAGTTTTTAGAGTCGGCGGATGTGTACGGCAATCTCTACGGCACGGCTCGCCATTCGCTCACCGATGCCATGAATCACGGACACGATCTGCTACTCGACATCGACGTGCAGGGCGCAGCGCAGGTGCGGCGGGAGATGCCGGACTCGGTCAACATCTTCGTGATGCCGCCCAATCCGGAGGTGCTGGCGACGCGGCTGCGCAACCGCAGCCGGGCCGAGGGCAGCATCTCGGAGGAGGTCATCCAGCGCCGTCTCGCCAAGGCCCGGGTGGAGATTGAGAACTACGACGAATACGGTTATATTCTCGTCAACGATGTGCTCGACCATGCCGTCGAAGAGCTGGAAGCCATCGTTGCGAGTGAGCGGTTCCATCGCGGACAACCCTCATGGAGTGCCGGAGCCGGGGACATCAATCGCCTGCTGGCAGTCGCTGAGCGTTGCCGTCGCAGTCACGCCATGGACCGGGTCATTCCAGTGTTGACGGCGTTCGGTGTCACGGAGCCGGCACGTACTCGTTAGCAGCAGCAGAGCTCTGGAGGTCAGAGTATGGATATCAAACACGGGTTCGATAGCAACTATCGCTACGTTCTGGTGGCGGCTCGCCGTGCTCGCCAGTTGCAGAGCGGTTCGCAGCCACTGGTGAACACCCATTCGGCGAAGGCCTGCCGGGTGGCGCAGGACGAGCTGGATGCGGGGCTGGTCGGCTATCAGGACAAGCCGAAGCCGCAAATCGGCGAACCGCCGGTAAACACCTTTCTGCGCTAGAACGGCCGATACGCCGATCGGTTCGGGCAGAGGTAAAATCACCGATATGAAGGTCACGGTCGGTGTCTCCGGCGGAGTCGCTGCCTATAAAGCGGCGGAACTGGTACGTGCGCTGCAGGCCAAGGCGCTGGATGTGCATGTGGTGATGACGGAGTCGGCCACGCGCTTCGTGCAGCCGCTCACCTTCGCCGCCCTCACTGGACACAAGGTCATCACCGGCCTGTGGGGCACGGATCAGGCCGAGCCCAACCTCGACTCTGCCATCGAGCACATCGCCGAGGCGCAGTCCACCGAACTCCTCGTCGTCGCGCCCGCGACCGCCGATCTTCTGGCCCGTTTTGCCCATGGCCTCGCCAACGATTTCCTGACCACACTTTATTTGGCCACACCGGCTCCAGTCGTTGTCGCGCCAGCGATGAACAGCGCGATGTGGGCACACCCGGCTACGCAGGCAAATCTCCGCATTCTGGCGGATCGCCATGTGTGCGTCGTACCGCCGGGCGTGGGCGATTTAGCGTGCGGCATAGTTGGTCCGGGTCGGCTGGCGGAGATAGAGTTAATTGTTAAAGCAGTACTTGAACAATTGGATCGCCGGGTCAGCCCTCCTCGCCGCGACCTCGCCGGCGACACCATCATGATCACGGCAGGCGGCACCCGCGAGGCTATTGACCCGGTACGCTATCTCGGAAACCGCTCCAGCGGCAAGATGGGGTACGCCCTGGCCGAAGCGGCAGTAGCCCGTGGCGCGCGCGTGATCCTCATCTCCGGCATCTCGCCGCTGACCCCGCCGCCGGGCGTCGAGTTTGTCCAAGTCACCAGCTCGGACGAGATGCGCACTGCGGTCCTGGACCGGCTCTCGCAGGCGACGATCGTCATCAAGGCCGCCGCGGTCTCGGACTATCGCCCCAAAGCGCCTGCAGCACAGAAGATCAAGCGGCGCGAGGCCCTCCAGCTTGAGCTGGAGCCGACGGCCGACATCCTCGCGGAAGTTGCCGCGATACGGCCGCCCGGAATGCTTGTAGTGGGCTTTGCAGCCGAGACGGAAGATCATCTGCGGCACGGCCGCGACAAGCTGCTGCGCAAGGGCGCCGATGCCCTGGTGCTGAATGACGTGGGTCGTCCCGGCGTTGGCTTCGACTCCGATCGCAACGCCGCCACCTTCCTCACGCAGCAGACTGCGATCGAGCTGCCGGAGATGTCCAAGCGCGATCTGGCGGACCGCATCCTCGACGAGATACGCGGGTTGCGCCGTCCCGTATCGATCATGGATGAGACCGCACCCCTCGGCGCTGCGTTGCGGCAGCCGCAATGACGGATACGCTCCAGAAATCCACACTTCAGGAACTCGCTGCGCGTCTCGAGTTCTACCGCGAGCTCGGCATCTACGACTTCTACCGACGTGGCGCCGCTGCAACAGTTGCGGCGGATTCCGTCCTTGCTGGGGTCGCAACGGATTCTCAGGCCCAGCATGCCGTCACTGCTGCGTCTGCTGCAACGGAACGCCCGCAGCCGGCGCCTTTTTCGTCGTCATCGATACCCCCCGCATCACAGGAGAGCACCATCCCACGCCGCACACTCGTCAGCGATCAACCAGTGCCCCCGCTCGTCTCCTTCGCTCCCGTTCTGCCTGCTGAGCAGCGTCCCGCGGCACTCGCCGCCGTGCGCGAGCTAATCGGCGAGTGCCAACGATGCCAGCTCGCGCAGGGCCGTAACAAGATCGTCTTCGCGGATGGCGATCCGAACGCGCAGCTCATGTTTGTGGGCGAAGGTCCAGGTGCGGACGAAGACGCGCAGGGGCTGCCCTTTGTGGGTCGGGCCGGACAACTCCTGAACAACATGATCGCGGCGATGGGGCTGAAACGGGAGCAGGTGTACATCGCCAACATCGTCAAATGCCGACCGCCGCAGAATCGCAAGCCGGAGCCGGATGAAGCCAATACCTGCATGCCGTTTCTCGAGCGGCAGATCGAGATCGTGCGCCCGCGCGTGCTGGTGGCGTTAGGGGCGACCGCTGCGACCTACCTGCTGGGCATGCGTGGATCTATCGCCAGCATGCGCGGCCGCATCCACGACTACCGCGGCATCCAGACCGTAGTCACCTACCATCCGGCATTTCTGCTGCGCGATCCCACGCAGAAGAAAGAGGCGTGGAAGGACCTGCAGATGGCCATGTCCGCGCTGGGAATCAAGGCGCCATCGCGCGCTCCGCAGGCCTGAGCCACTATTGCCATGGCTGTTACCAGGGCAGGACTTCGCCCATATGGAAATATCCTCCCGTCGGCCCCGTGGCGGGCAGCAGCGCGAGCTCGACACTCGTCTTTGCACCGTCTGGAATCTCCATCGGAGCCGCGTCGGTACCCATCTCCGTCTTCACCCAACCCGGGTGCGCGGAGTTGACCTTGATTTTTGTATCGCGCAACTCGGCCGCAAGATGCACCGTAAAGGCGTTTAATGCCGCTTTCGAAGCGTCGTACGCTAAGACCTTAAATCCGTAGATGGGCGATTTCGGGTCCGCATGCAGCGTGAGGGATCCAAGAATGCTCGAGAGGTTCACGATGCGGCCTTCTGGAGCTTTCCTGATCAGCGGCAGCAGCACCTGCGTCAGTTCGATGGTTCCAAAGAAGTTTGTATCGAAGGTCTCGCGCAGAATTGCCTTGCTTACCGAACTTGCATTGTTCGGCGTGCCAAACGGTTCTTTGGATACGCCAGCGTTGTTGACGAGAATGTCGAGTTTGCCAAAATTCTTGTCGAAGTAGTTGTAGGCTTCCTGATAGTCGGTCGCATTGGTAATGTCAAAGCGAATTGCCTCGACATCAGCGCCCTCCGCGCGCAGCTTTTCCGCGGCCGCGTTACCCTTTTCGAGGTCACGCGATCCGATCACAACTTTCACGCCCTGCTTCCCCAACTGACGAGCGGTTTCCAGGCCAATTCCCCGGTTTCCGCCAGTAATGAACGCAACTTTCTTTTCTGCAGCCATTGGATGAATCTCTCCGATCTAGCTCATCTAGATGCTGTTCGAAATGATCGGATGCAGCTAAGTCGCTCGGAAAATCCCCGCTATCTGGTCGACATCCTCAGTCCTGATACCCTCGCCTCAGATGGCCGCCTTCTGCGATGTCGCTGTGCCGGTGCCCCTCGATGCGCACTTTACATATCGCATCGATGCAGCGCACCCGCCGCCGCTGGGTGGCCGCGTCATCGTCCCCTTCCGCAATGAGAAGCTGATCGGGGTTGTCACCCGTCTGCACGACGATCCGCCGCCGGTGGAAGCGAAGACCATCGAGCGCATCCTCGACAACGAGGCGATTCTCTCGCCGCAACTGCTCGATCTCGCGCGCTGGATCAGCCAGTATTATCTGGCGCCATTGGGCGAGGTGTTGCGGACTATGTTGCCGCTGGTGGCCGAGGTGCGCAAGCAGGTCGTCTACCGCATCACCGAGGCGGGCGAGCGAGCGCTGCAGGACGGCGCCGAGCAGGGAAGCAGCCGCCGCACACGCCGCTCCCCCGAAGAGCAGGCAGCAGAGTATGCCGTCCTCAACTACCTGCTGGGTCGCGAAGCTGCAAAGCGAGCCGCGCTGATGCGCGCTACCGGCGTGACGCGCGAGCTGATCGACGGCATGATGCGCAAGAAGTGGATTGCGCGTGAGGTCATGGCCGCGCCTCGCGATGCGCGACGGCTGGAAAGCCACGCCGTGCTCGTGGAATCCGAGCGGTTGCCGAAGCTCAACGAGAACCAGCAGACCATTCTCGCCACCCTGGCCGGAGCTGGCGGCACGCTACCCGTCGCAGTGCTCCGCGCATTGCCGGTACCCACGTCCACCCTCGGCACACTGATACGCCGCGGGCTTATTCGCGTCGAAGAGCGTCCGCTGACGTTCCATCTCAGCGGGCTGCGTACGCAGTCCTTCGCCCTGAATACGCAACAGCAGCAGGCACTTGAATCCATCACGCGGCAGCTTGCCGATGGCGGCTTTCGCGCCAGCCTGCTCTACGGCGTCACCGGTTCCGGCAAGACAGCGGTCTATATGGCAGCGATGCAGCGGGCGCTCGATCTGGATCGCTCTGCCATCCTGCTGGTGCCGGAGATCGGCCTTACGCCCGCGACCGCCGCGCAGCTCCACCATGCCTTTGGTGACGAGGTTGCGATGCTGCACTCCGCCCTCACCCCGGAGGAGCGTGCGGAGCAGTGGCACCGCATCCGGAGCGGTGCGGCCCGCATCGTCGTAGGCACGCGCTCGGCCATCTTTGCCCCTGCCGTCCGGCTTGGACTCATCATCGTCGATGAGGAGCATGACTCCTCGTACAAGCAGGAGGAGAACCCTCGCTATCACGCGCGCGACGTAGCCGTGATGCGCGCGAAGCTGGCAGAAGCTCCCGTGGTGCTAGGCTCGGCCACGCCGTCGCTTGAAAGCTGGCACAACGCCGAACGCGGCCGCTACGCGCTCATCGAGATGCCGGAGCGTGTGAACCAGCGGCCGATGCCCGAGGTCGAGCTCATCGATATGCGTCAGGAGTTCCAGGAGACCGGACAGGAGCAGCTCTTCTCACGCCGTCTGATTGCCGAAACTGAAGGCACGCTCGCGCGCGGCGGGCAGGCCATCATCCTGCTTAATCGCCGCGGCTATTCCTTCGTCGTGATGTGCCGTGCATGCGGCGAGCGGCTGGAATGCGAGAACTGCGCCGTGGCCCTCACCCATCACAGGCACGTGGTGATCCAGGAGATGGCCCCGGTTCCGGATAGCGAGCTCTATTGCGGGGAGTGCGCCAACGCAATTACGCACGAACGCTCACTCTCTCAGGCAGATGCTCACGCCCGCGCCGGTCAGCGACTGGAGTGCCACTACTGCGGCTTCCGCCGCACCGTACCGAAGCTCTGTCCCAAGTGCGAGAGCGAGCACCTCTACTTCCTTGGTGCCGGTTCGCAGCAGGGGGAGCGGCGTCTGCAGGAGATCTTCCCGCATGCGCGCATCGGCCGCATGGATCGCGATACCGTGCGCAGCCGCCACGATATGGAACGGCTGCTCATGCGGCTGCACTCCGGCGAAATCAACCTGCTGGTTGGCACCCAGATGATCGCGAAGGGGCACGATATTCACGGGGTCACGCTGGTGGGTGTGGTCGGGGCGGACTACGCGCTCAACCTGCCGGACTTTCGTGCCGCGGAGCGCGTATTTCAGTTGCTGACGCAGGTCTCCGGGCGCGCCGGCCGTGGCGAGTCGCCGGGCCGGGTTGTGGTGCAGAGCTATCACCCGGATCACTACGCAATCCAGTGCGCGCAGGCCCACGACTACCGCGGCTTCACCGCGAAAGAGCTGAAGTATCGCAAGTGGATGCACTATCCGCCCTACGGCGTGATCGCAAATATCCTGGTGCGCAGCGGCCGCCTGGAAGAGGCGGCCGGCTGGGCGGCCGCGGTCGGGAAATGGTTCCAATCATCGGAGCTGCCGGGCATTCGCGTGCTCGGTCCGGCGGCTGCGCCCATCGCGAAGATCAAACGTACCTATCGCTTCCACCTGCTGCTCAAAGCGGAGCGGCGCGATGCGCTCTCCCGGGCCCTGCGCGCTGCACGCGACTACGCGGACAAGGGGGGCATTCCCCGCAGTGCTCTGGTGTTCGATATGGACGCGATCAGCCTGATGTGATCACGACAAGTCGTCATCCTGAGCGGAAGGCCGCGGGCGCTTGGTCAAGAGTTTGTCCTGAACTTGCCAAAGGGATCGGCTATTTGCCTGGGTTACCCGCACAATCGCACGTGAGCGATCAAAGGGAGCGAACTCAGCAACACGCGCCGCAGACGCCATTGCCTCGGACGGCGAGTCCGTCAGTCGATCAGGTGCAGCTCTTTGCCGGGCTTGAAGCGCACTGCTTTGCCCGGAGTGATGGTGACCTCCGCGCCGGTGCGCGGATTGCGCCCGATGCCGGTCTTGCGCGGGCGCACGTTGAACACGCCAAAACCCCGCAGCTCGATGCGTTCCCCAGCGGCCAGCGCCTTCTTCAGGCTCTCAAAGATGGTGTCCACTGCAGCCTCGGCCTTGTTGCGGGGGAGGCCGGTTCGTTCAATCACCCGGTGCACGATGTCCTGCTTGATCAAGGGCATTCTCCAGAGAATTGGTTCAGCGTCTATGCTGTTGATTTGACGGGTACGATCCCAACATTGTCATCTTCGATAGTGCCCTATTAAGATGCAGATTCGAAGAATAAAGTGCTGCGAAACCTCGATTGCTCTGTAATTTAGGCTCTCGGCACCCGGTTGGGCAAGGAGCAGGATGGCAATCAAGAGCGACACATGGATCAGGGAGCAGGCACTGCAGCGTGGCATGATCGCTCCCTTCAGCGAAAAACAGGTTCGAGAGGGAGTCATCTCCTACGGGCTTTCCTCCTACGGATACGACCTCCGGGTCTCCGACGAATTCAAAATCTTTACCAACGTGAACAGCGCCATCATCGACCCCAAGAAGTTCGATGAGCGCTCCTTTGTCACCGTTCAGGCGGAGTCGGTGATTGTCCCACCCAACTCCTTCGCGCTGGCCCGTTCCGTGGAGTATTTCAAGATTCCCCGGGATGTGCTCACCATTTGCGTGGGCAAGTCCACCTACGCCCGCTGCGGCATCATTGTCAACGTCACGCCCTTCGAGCCGGAATGGGAGGGGTTTGTCACCCTCGAGATTTCCAATACCACACCGCTGCCGGCCAAGATCTATGCCAACGAAGGTCTCTGCCAGATCCTGTTCTTCCAGTCCGACCAGGTCTGCGAGATCAGCTATGCGGACCGCAAAGGCAAATATCAAAAGCAGCAAGGGATCGTTCTCCCCAAGCTCTAGCTCTCCCACTTAGGTAACCGCACGTTCCTCCCTAAAGTTTGACAAGTAACCGCGAGGAGCGTTTGATGGAAATCAGAACAACGCAGATCTGGGGAATGGGGCGCGAAAGGCCGTAGAGCCATTCGCACCCCTAATTTTTTGCCGCACCTACCTCGCGATTTTTCCGCCCGCCGCCACTCTGCAGGCTCCGGTTTTGCATCTCACCACACCGTAGATGATCGAAGTCCTGTGATGGGCTGCGTTTGGGCCATTCTCGACTACGCATGTACCAACAACTGATGCGGACGATGTTCCGCGAACATTTTGGGAGAATGAGCTAACTATGAAAAAGTTTCTTGCTGGTCTTGTCGTTGTGGGGCTTGGGTTTGCCGGTACAAGCCTTACCGCCTCTGCGGCATCGAGCAAATCCGACCTGGATGCCAGGCTCGCGGCGGCGACGCGCGTTATCACTGAAGTCATGGCCACACCGGACAAGGCCATCCCGGATCAGATTACAGAGAAGGCGACCTGCATTGCCGTTGTGCCGAGCATGAAGAAGGCCGCCTTTGTGGTGGGAGGCCAATATGGCCAGGGCGTCGTCACCTGCCGCACCGGGCATGGCTGGAGCGCTCCGGTATTCTTCCGGATCGCCGGCGGCAGCTTCGGCTTCCAGATCGGCGGCCAGGCTACCGATCTCGTGATCGTCGCGGTGAATCAGAAGGGCTTTCAGGACATGCTGAAGAACAAGGTCAAGCTGGGCGGTGACGCCGCTGCCGCCGCTGGTCCGGTGGGCCGCAACGCGCAGGCCGGCACGGACTGGAAGCTGAATGCAGAGCTCCTGACCTACTCGCGTTCCAAGGGCCTCTTCGCGGGCATCGACCTGACCGGGGACGATGTCTCGCAGAACACCGACGACACGACCACCTTCTACAACGGCAACAACAGCTCCTTCGAATCGATTCTGAAAGGCAATGTCGCTGTACCCGAATCGGCGAAGCCGTTCGTGCGTACCGTGGCGAAGTACTTCCACTCCACCCAGGACTAGCTTTACTCGATCCGCAGTGCAGTCCCGCAGGCCCGCCGCTCCACGGCGGGCCTGGCTTTTTCCAGGATGCGCTCTGTTATCCACTCCGGATATAGTCGCGTAGAGCCGGACACTGTCTGTGCTATTGCTCCAGGGATGCGTCAGAGGCTCGAGTTCATTGTCGTGTTGGTGCTGGTGCGTGCGCTGGGGGCGCTGCCGCGAAGCTGGGCGCGCGCTATCGGCGCGGGATTGGGTGCTCTCATCTTTGCCCTCACCGGCAGGCTGCGGCGGACGGGCGAATGCAATCTCCAGATCGCCTATCCGGAAAGCGACGCCGCTTGGCGCAACCGCACTCTGCGGCAGCTCTATCGCAATCTCGGATTGCACCTGGCCGAGTTTTGCCAGATGTCCCACTACACCCCCGAGAGCACCCGCAGCTTTATCCGCTATGCGGGCCTGGAGCATTACCTGGCCGCACGCGACCGAGGCCGAGGCGTGCTGGTGGTAACCGGACATCTCGGGCTGTGGGAGTTGTCCAGCTTCTATCACTCACTGATGGGCTATCCCATGAGCATGGTGATCCGGCGGCTGGACAATCCGCTGGTGGATCGCCTGGTGAACGGCATCCGCTGCCGGCACGGCAACACTGTGCTGCACAAGGACGACTTCGCACGCGGCCTGCTCGGTGCGATGCGCCGCGGCGATACTGTGGGCATCCTGATGGACACCAACATGACGCCGCCGCAAGGTGTCTTCGTCGACTTCTTCGGTACACCGGCTTGCACCGCATCCGGCCTTGCCCGTGTCGCCATGCGCACCGAGGCCGCCGTGCTGCCCGGCTTCCTTACCTGGCGCGAGGAAGAGCGGAAGTATGTGCTCGAATTCGGCGAGAGCCTCGAGCTCGTGCGCAGCGGCGACGACGAGCAGGACATGGTGACCAATACGCAGATCTGCACCACTGCCATCGAAGCATGGGTGCAGCGCTATTCCGAGCAATGGCTCTGGGTGCATCGCCGCTGGAAGACGCGTCCAGCGGGCGAGCCCTCGCTCTATAGTTGACGACATGCAACTCCCAGAACTCGCAGAGCAACTCGGCGCGGAGCTCGTCTTACCCGATGGTGCTGGTGATGCGCCGGCGATCGAGATCGGCGGCGTGGCTGCTCCGTCAAATGCCGCTGAGTGGCAGCTCGTCTTTGCCGAGAGCGAGCCCGCACTTGCAGGCGCCTACGCGAGCCGCGCCGGCGCGGTTATCACCTCCCGCAAACTCGGCGTCGATCGCGGCAGGAAGCCAGTGCTGCTGGTGAGCCATCCCAAACTCGCCTTTGCGCGCGCGGCGGAACTGCTGGCGCCTTTGCATGAACAGCAGGGAATCCATGCTTCGGCGCACGTCGACGCCGGTGCATCCTTAGGGGACGGCGTATTGGTCGGACCGAACGCCGTGATCACACACGGAGTACGCATCGGCGCGTACTCACGCATCGATGCCGGAGTCGTGATCGGCGCGAATGTGCACATCGGCAGAAGCTGCCATCTCTATCCGCGCGTGGTGCTCTATCCCGGCATAGAACTGGGCGATCGCGTCATCGTTCACGCGGGCGCGGTGCTCGGCTCGGATGGCTTCGGCTACGTGCGCGATAGCGCGACCGGCGAGTACACAAAGTTTCCTCAGCAAGGCAGACTTGTTATCGAAGACGATGTCGAAATCGGCGCCAACACCACCATCGACCGTGGCGCGCTCGAAGAGACACGAATCGGCCAGGGCACGAAGCTCGACAATCTCGTCCAGGTGGGGCACAACGTTTCCATTGGCCGCGATGTGGTGATCGCAGCGCAGACTGGTATCTCCGGCAGCAGCACCATCGCGGATGGCGCTATCGTCGGCGGCCAGGTGGGTATCGCCGATCACGTGGAGATCGGTCCCGGAGCGATCCTGGGCGCGCAGGCCGGCATCCCATCAGGCAAGCGCATCCACGGGCCGGGAGTCGTCTTCTGGGGCACGCCGGCGCGCCCGATCAAGGATTATCTGAAAGAGCTGGCGACATTAGCGCGGCTTGCGCGGCGTCCGGAGTAACGGCGGCTGCGTCTCAAGGATGTATGGCGATCGTCGTGGTAGGTGGGCACTCGCGCAGCGTGGGGAAGACGTCGGTGGCAGCGGCGGTCATCGCGCGTCTGCCCGAGATGCACTGGACTGCGTTCAAGATCACGCAGTTCGGCCACGGCTTCTGCACCGCCAACGGCGAGCCCTGCGACTGCCAGACCGATGAGCATACCGTCGCGTTCAGCGAGGAGCGCAATGCAGCGACGGGTACCGACTCTGCACGCTTTCTCGCAGCAGGCGCGATGCGCTCCTTCTGGGTGCGCGCGCGCATCGGCAACCTGGCCGCCGCCATGCCGCGGTTGCGCAAAGAGCTAGCCGCCGCGGAGAATGCCATCGTCGAATCGAACAGCATCATGGGATTTCTGCAGCCGGATATTTACCTCAGCGTGCTCGACCACGCGACCGCCGACTTCAAGGACTCCGCCCGCCTGTTCCTCGACCGCGCCGATGCCCTGTTAGTTCGCGCGGGCTCTGAGGAACTGGCTCCGCAGTGGCGTGGGGTTTCGCTCAAGCTCGCCGAGGGCATTCCGCGCTTTGCCATCGCACCGCCCGAATACATGACCGATGCGGTAATCGCCTTTGTCCAGGATCGTTTGGCGATGATCGTGAGTGAAGATGCGTCATCTCGACCGGAGCCGTGACGCGGAGCGTCACCGGCGCAGCGAGAGGTCTACTTTCCCCGCGAAATCTACGAGCTGATCTACAAAGCGCCGGTGCTTTCAGAACATCCTTCAGCTCTTCCTGCGATTACTGCTTCACTACCTGCCAGTGATCGCCCGTCATGGTCAGCGATGCATTGTCCGCCTGCGGTCCGGAGAGCGTAGTGGCAAGGTCGGGAAATGCCGTCTTCGTCTCCTGGGTGTTCGCCCATGCTGCGGCGTCGCTGATCTTGTAGTGATAGCTCACCTGGGCGGTCTTGTTGCCAGAGTTATCGGCGCCCGTCGTCACATTGTCGATCGAAGTTACGTCGCGATGGCCATAGCAGAAGTTGCCATAGCCGGGCTGCGTCGGATCTTGCGTCCACGCACTGCGGCCCTTGTCGGAAACGTCGTAGTTATTCACCTGTTTCGACGCGATAATCATGACCTTCTTTTCCCCCGTCGTACGGGTCAGCAGGCCGGCATCGGTGAGTGCGTCATAACCCTGGGTCTTCGCGTCGTCAGAGGTAGCTGCCTGTACCGGGAATTTCTTCGGTTGCGACCAGAGGCAGGCGGGATGCGCTTTGTAGTAATCGTTGATGGCCGACTCGTAGTTCGCGTTCGAATCTGTTTTCTTGCTGCAGCCGGCGAATAGAAGAGCACCAAGTAGGGAAGAGGTAAGGGCGGTAGATAGCTTCATCGGAGAAAAAGAAATCCTTTCATCCACTAGGATGCAAGCTATCTTCTTCTTGCATAAAAATATGGCAATCCGGGAAGGACAGGCCATTTGATTAGGCAGGGGGAAAACCTTTGGAAGCGGTTAACAACTTAGAGCAAGTCCGCCGAATGTGGAAGACTCAACGGAGGAGGAAGCCATTAGTCTAGACCTCCTCCTCAAGTGAGATTCAGATCATTAGAAGCTGAATCGGGCCTGCAACTGGACCGTTCTGCTGCCCAGCGCCTTACCAGCCACGCCAAAGTCGCTGTTCGAACTGATAGTTCCATCGAGCGCGGCCGAACCCACGGTATTGTCGATGCTCGCGGTGTCGATGTTTGTCTTGTTGAACAGATTGAAGGAATCTGCGCGAAGCTCTATTTTTGCGCTTTCACCCAGGACAGGCATCTTGGGCAGTCCGAAGGCTTTGCTTACTGTGCCGTCCAGATCGTTATAGCCCGGACCGGTCAGACTATTTCGCTGAATACCTGGAAGCGCGGAGAGCGCGACTGCCGGGAAGGCCGGCCCATCCACATAGGCGGGACCCGTGAAGTACCTTGTGGCGTCTCCTCCATAGTTGGGATTGGTCGATTGTTGGAAGTTCTTGTTGCCTGTGCTCTTGCCGTAGCCTGCAACCAATCCGCCGGGGCGAAGCTGCGTATAGCCGCTGCCGTTGTAATAAAGACCGCCCGAGGTAGCAACGTTGTAGACCGGATTCACGGGGAAGCCGGAGTGAACGTTGAGGATACCGCTCAAAGACCAGCCGCCTGCTACTTTCTCCAGCCACCCATGCGATCCGCTGAAGATCACAGGCTGCCATAAGCCGAAGATCTTGAAACCATTCGCTACGTTGTAGTCGGAACGTCCGTAGGCCGCATGCGAGTTATACGGGTAAGGGTCTCGCGTAAAAGGCCCTGAGTTTTCATCCATCGCTTTCGCCCATGCGTACTGAGCCTCGAGTTGAAAGTTATGCGAGAAGGTGTGACGGAGGGTGGTGATCAGGCCGCTGTAGTTTCCGGTGCCCGTATTGCCCCAGTAATTGATGAAATTGG
>JAUTWX010000155.1 GCA_030838385.1 Acidobacteriaceae bacterium | reverse complement strand
TGTCCTCCGACCCAAAATCCCTTCCCCGCTTCAGCGGAATCCCCATAGTCCTGAAGTACCCCGGGCTCGCCACGCTGAAGTTCGACCACGCCGGATGATCCGCATCCACCGGCAGCCCCCCTCTCGTCTCGTAGTACCCGTTCGACCCGTAGATTCCCGTCGGCAACCCCATCACTCCAGCCACACGCTCCACGCCCGGCAGCTGCCCCAGCTGCGCAAACAGCTCGTTGAACTGCTGCACCGCCCTCTGCGTATCCATCTCCCTCTGCGCCGGAGCATCCGCATCCACCACCAGCATCTGCCGCGCCTCGTAGCCCATGTCGCGAGCATTCAGCGTCATCATCGTCCGCAGCAGCAGACCCGCGCCCACCGCCAGCACAAACGTCGCCGCCACCTCTGCCACGACCAGCCCGTCGCGAAGAAGTCCCGCGCTGTGCCGCGTCATCCCTCGCGAAGAGTCACTCTTCAACGCCTCCGCCGGATCAACCTTCGCCGCTCGCATCGCTGGCAACATCCCCGACAACACCGCCGTCACCACCGAGAGCCCCACCGCAAACCCCAACACCCACACATTCAAATGAATCTCGCTCGTCCTTGGCAGTTCCTTCGGAGCCATGGCCACCAGCACCCGCACTGTCGGAAACGCTAACAACACTCCCGCCGCGCCGCCAATCAGCGCCACCAACATGCTCTCCAGAAACACCGGCTGCATCACCCTCCAGCGCGAAGACCCCAGCGCCCTCCGTATCGCCAGCTCCCTCTGCCGCTCCATCGACCTCACGAGTTCCAGGTGCATCACGTTCACGCACGCAATCAACAGAATCAGTCCCGCCGCCGCCCACAAAAACATCAGTGTCGCCCGCGAATCTCCCGTCAGCGCCTCTTTCAGCGGCTGCACCATCATCTGTTTGCTGCGATTCTCCTTCGCATACGCCGCACGCAATCTGTCCGAGATCGCACTCAGCTCCGCCTGTGCACTCCTGAAGCTGGCATCCCCGCGCAGCAGCGCCACCGCCCTGTAGTTGAACGCTGTCCGCGACTTCGACTTCGACTCCGACGCCATTGCCGTTGCCATCCACACCTGCGTCCCATTGGGAAAATCGAAGCCTGCGCCAAGCACGCCCACAATCTCCAGCGGCTCGCCCTCCACGCGCACCACCTGGCCCACCGCGGCTTGCGCTTTGCCAAAGTTATCCCGCGCAAAACGCTCGCTCACCAGCGCCGCATGCTTCGCATCTGCGTCCGTATACAGGCGTCCTGCCACAGGCTCCAGCCCGAACACCCGCGCAAAGTTCGCGTCGGCCAGCGTCACCACCGTGTACGCCGCATGGTCCTTCAACTGAACCCCAAGGCTGCCTCCGCTGTACAGGCTCACCGCCTCCAGGCTCCGCGCCTGCTCACGAACATCCGCCGCATCCGGTCCCGTCACACGCGGAATCGTCTTGTCCGTTTCGCCCCGGTGCGTCCGCAGAACCGCCAGCCTCTCAGCGTTCCTGTAGGGCAGCGGAGCCAGCAGTACACGCTCCACCACAGTGAAGATCGCCGCGTTCGCCCCGATCCCCAGAGCCAGCGTCAGCACCGCCGTCACCGTAAACGCCGGATATTTGCGCAGCTGCCGCGCCGCAAAGCGCAGATCGTCCATGAAGACCTTCACACCGTTCTCCCATCCGTACTCGCTCGCCCGCTCTCGCGCAACCGCCATGCTTCCCGCCTCTCTCCGCGCCGCCTTCTTCGCTTCGTCCGGAGAGAGTCCGCGCTCTCTCCACTCCGCCTCGGCCTGCTCGAAGTACTGCGCCACCTCATCGGCAACATCCTGCTCGCGCCCGGCCCTGTCCCTCAGGCCGAGCCACCCATACCGAAGCTGCCGCCAAAGAGACATCCCCTCAGCCCTCCATCTCGAGCAGCCGCGCAATCGCGCCCGCCCGCCGCTTCCAGTCCGCCGTCTCCACCCTTAGCTGCTTCCGCCCCGCCGCCGTCAGCGTATAAAACTTCGCCTTCCGCGAGTTCTCGGTCTGCCGCCACTCCGAGTCCAGCCACCCCGCCCGCTCTAGCCGCTGCAGCGCGGTCAGCAGCGACCCCGGGTTCACCTTGAACACCCCACCCGAGATCTGCTCTACCCTCCGCGCGATCCCAAACCCATGCAGAGGCCGCAGGCTCAGCGTCTTCAAGATCAGCATGTCCAGCGTGCCCTGAACCACATCGGTGTTCGCATCCGTCATAGATCCGAACACTAACCTTATACCTCTCAAGATGTGGTCGTCATGATGAGGTAATTCATTGGTTTGCGGATTGCGTTAGCGTGATCTGTTGCGCTTAGTACCGATAAATGGGCATCTCGTAATTTACTTCTGGATGGTCGGCAACCCTTCCGTTACGCGCCCGAACGGCCAACGACGGGTAAGGTGCGGGTTGCCCGTGATCCGCCCCTTACTCCCCCCGAACTCGAACCGGACATTTCTCAACCTAACCGCACGCCCTCCGGCGTGGATGAGACTTTGCACACCCTTTGGTGATCGCCGAAGGCGGCAGCATTCCGTTGCACTGGATGGCAGCATAACTTTGCACTTGGTGGCCGCAGAACCCTGCACTCGGTGACGGAATTGATTGCATTCAGCACAACTATATCTGGCAAGGTCTGGGCCCGAAATTTACGGTTCTGATAAAGCACAATCCACAGCCGAGACGGCATCAAAAAAAGACGATCTTGTTACCATCAAGCCACACTCCGGCGCCTGATATCCGCTCGGATAAGGATGGGCCGATAACGCCCGGCGGAAGCACATCAGTGCCATCTTTGCGTCGCCGAAGATCTTGTCCCGTTGCGCCGGCAGGTTCGGATCCTATTCGTTTGGCGGATGTAGTGGGCCGCCGGTCGCGGGCTGTGACGAGGCCGTGTCCACGATGTTGACGATTACTGTATTTCGGCCGATTGTGAGAATGTCCGCCACTCCGGTTGGCACACGGCCTCAGAGTCACGTGCGCGGAAGCCGCACCACGTTAGGAGAAACCAGAAACAAGATGAGTTGCGCAGGGAAGGAAGAGGCAGACCGGCGGCCTTAGAAAGAGACTACGGACTTTTCCGCTTTAAGCTGCTCTTCCTCGATCTCGTGTTCGTCGCTGAGGACGCGATCCAGAACGCGCTGAGCTTTGCGGTCGTCGAATTCGTTCTCCCACCTCGCAATGACAATGGTTGCGACGCCGTTGCCGATGAGATTGGTGACAGTGCGCATCTCGGACATGAATCGATCCACCCCTAGCAGCAGCGTGATGCCTGCGACCGGAATCGAGCCCAGGACGGAGAGGGTCGCCGCGAGAGTGATAAATCCGCCACCGGTGACTGCCGCCGCACCCTTAGAGTTGAGCATGAGGATGAGGAGCACGAAGAGCTCCTCGCGGATGGAGAGATGCGTGTTCGTTGCCTGTGCGATGAAGAGAGCGGCGATGGTGAGATAGATCGAGGTGCCATCGAGGTTGAACGAATACCCGGCGGGAATCACCAGGCCGACGACCGATTTGGAGCAGCCCAATCGCTCCATCTTGACGATCATCCGGGGAAGGACCGTCTCGGAAGAAGATGTCCCGAGCGCGATCAGTATCTCCTCGCGAATATATTTCAGGAACCTCCAGAGACTGATCCCCTGCGAGTGGCAGATGAGTCCCAATGCGACGAAGATGAAGCTGAGACTGGTGAGGTACACGCAAAGAAGAAGTTTGCCGAGCGAGAGCAGCGTGACCAGGCCGAACTTCCCGATGGTGAACGCCATCGCTCCGAAGGCTCCGAAGGGCGCGAGTTCCATCAGCACGGCGATGATCCTCGACATCATGTGCGAGATTGATTCGCAGAGGCCAACCAGCCGATTGTCGTCGTCCAGCGAGATAAGGGCCAGCCCGCAGAGTATGGCCAGAAGGAGTACCTGAAGCACCTCGCCCTTCGCAAAAGCGCTGC
>JAUTWX010000140.1 GCA_030838385.1 Acidobacteriaceae bacterium | reverse complement strand
TCGTGAATCATCCCTGGGGTGGTTGGGCGGACCCCGGAGCTGGTGAGCAGCGTATGCCCGGTGGTCAAAGTCGCTGGAGCCAGGGCAAAGACCTTTCGTGGCAGCCGCTGCGGCCTGAGTTGGTGGTGGAAGTGGCTTACGAACACATGCAGGGACCGCGTTTCCGCCACATGGCCCACTTTCGCAGATGGCGCACGGACAAGAAGCCTGCCGACTGTACCTACGCGCAGCTCGAAGTGATTCCGCCGCAGGAGCTGATGGAGATTTTCCTGAGTGGCCGCTGACCTAGAACCCAGTCTTTTGTTACGATGACAGGTTCAGGGCTTCCGCCTGGATGGCCTTCCGGTGCGCCATTCGCGGGTGGGATCATCGTCCGGGTCGGGAGTCTCCTGAGCCGGCCTTTGCTCTTCAGGCACGTGGCGCAGGTTGATTCGTATGCGGGTCCAGGTCGACGAGGTGCCGCGCATGGAGTCGACCAGCACGTCGTCTACGGCCAGAAGCGCGGCCGCCTCAGGGTGTTTGTTTTTCCATCTCTCCAAACCTGAGAGCGCGGCTTCTTTGCTGGGAGAGTTCGCGACCACGATGAGTGGCATCTTCGTTCGTGGCGGCGCCTTTTTGGCGGCTGACCTGGCTCGCGACGGCGCCACTCGGGGCGACTCGCCTTCCATCTTGCGAAAGTGCGGCGGCCATGGCGCGTCGCCTAATCCGGCGGACTCATCTTTTGCGGCAAGTTCCAGGAGTGGTTCCAGTGAACCCGCCTCGGCATCCATGCTTGCGTGCGGGTCGCCCATCTCCGCGAAACGCGCGGGCATGGTAAGCACGGTAAAATCGGCCGGGTTGCTCTCGGGCACCTCGTGCCAATGAAGAGGTGTGGACACGCGGGCGTCTGGTAGCGGCCGTACGGAGTACGCCGAACAGGTCGTCCGATCCTTGGCGTTCTGGTTGTAGTCCAGGAACACGCCGTGGCGTTCTTCTTTCCACCATTTGGAACTGGCCAGCCCAGGGACGCGCCGCTCCACCGCACGCGATAACGCAAGCGCCGCGCGGCGTACTTCGCTGAAGGTCCAGCGAGGTTCGATGCGCACATTCACATGCATTCCGCGGGAGCCGCTAGTCTTGGGCCAGCCGCGAAGGCCGAGCTCTTCGAGCAGTTGTTTCACTTCCAGCGCGACCTGGCGGACATCTGTCCAACCGACGCCCGGACCTGGATCGAGATCGACCCGCAACTCGTCCGGGTGGTCAAGGTCGGCGGAACGGACCGGGTGCGGATGCAACTCGATGCAGCCCAGGTTAACGATCCAGGCCAACCCGGCCGCGTCGTCGACCACGATCTCTTCGGCGGTGCGGCCGGAAGGGAAGGACAGCGTGACCGTCCGCATCCAGGACGGGCGATCACCCGGTGCGCGTTTCTGATAAAACGCTTCCGCCTCCGCGCCGTTCACGAACCGCTTCAGCACGATGGGGCGATCCCGGATACCAGCAAGCGCTCCCGGTGCGACGGACAGGTAATAACGCACCAGGTCGAGCTTCGACAGCTTCGTCTCCCGGGAGAAATAAGGCTTGTCCGGGTGGGTTACGCGGACTTCTTGCCCCTCGATGGAGAGCAGCTGGGCTTCGTCTTTGCTCACGCAAACAGCCTACCCTTTTGGCTGGGTTCTCACCAGATCTTCACTCGATCCTGCGGGGCGAGATAGAGTGCCTGTCCGAACTTCACGTCGAATGCCTGGTACCACGCGTCCACATTGCGCACCGTGGCGGCACGGTATTCCTCCGGGGCGTGCGAATCGTTCAAGACCAGTTCGCGGAGTGCCGCGGGGCGGGTCTTCGATGCCCAGTTCTGGCCGAAGGCGATGAAGAATTGCTGGTCTCCGTTGAATCCGTGCGCCGAAGGGGCGGGTTTTCCTTGAAGGGAAGATCGGTAACCATCGTAGGCCGCGGAGACGCCGGCGATATCGGCGACATCTTCCGCCAGTGTCTGTTTACCGTTTACGGAGAGGTCGGGAAATGGTTTGTAGGAATCGTACTGAGCGGCGAGTCTGGCGGTCGAGGCGCGAAAGTGTGCGAAGTCCGCCGGCGTCCACCAATTGCGCATGCGGCCCTGGGCGTCGAACGCGCTGCCCTCGGTATCGAAGGTATGGCTGATTTCATGGCCGATCACCGAGCCGATAGCGCCATAGTTGGTAGCGTCGGGCGCCGCAGGATCGAAAAACGGGGGCTGCAAAATGGCGGCAGGGAAGTTGAGCGCGTTTTGCAACGGCAGGTTGACTGCATTCACGGTCTGCGGAGTCATCGACCATTCCTTGCGATTGACCGGCTTACCGATGCGCGCCACGTTGAAGTGGTAGTAGAAGAGGCGGCCGCGGCGAAGATTGCCGGCGATGTCATCCGGCTTTACCTCGTAGCCGGAATAATCATGCCAGCTTTCGGGGTAGCCGATGCCGACATACAAAGCGTCGAGCTTGGCGATCGCCTCTGCTTTAGTTGCCGGGGCCATCCACGACAACGCGTGCAACCGCTCGCGATAATTAGCAATGATGTGGGCGACCAACGCTTCAGCGTTCGCTTTATCCTGCGGAGGGAAATATCGTCGGGCGTACGCCTTGCCAACAGCGTCGCCCAGCTCACGGTTGACCACTGCCACGCCTCGCTGCCAACGCGGGCGCTCCTGCAGCGTGCCGGAAAGCACCGGACCCTCAAAGGCGAAGTCCTCATCAGCGAGCGCCTTCGGTAAGACATCCGCATAGGTTTCGATCAGATGATAGGCCAGCCAGTCTTTCCAGGCGTCGAGGGGACTGGAGTTGACCAGGGCTGCTTCGCCAGTAAATGCGGAAGGCTGCCAGACGATGAACGCTGCCTGCTGGCTTAGACCTGCACCGCGAAAGTATTCGTCCCAGTTAAGCCCCGGAGCCTTGACGGAAAAGTCGCTCCGCTTCCAGGGGTTGTTTGCCTTTGCCATTTCCTGGTTGTCCACCAGGCTCCAATGTGTCTGTGCAATGGCATGCTCGAGAGCGAAGATGCGGGCCGCACGCGCTGCGGCATCGGTGAAGCCGGCAAGTTTCAGCAT
>JAUTWX010000261.1 GCA_030838385.1 Acidobacteriaceae bacterium | reverse complement strand
ACGTCGGGGTCGATGACGGCGCGCTGGGAGCCGGCGCAGCAGAAGGCGGGCTCATTGGGAACGGCAGGAGCACCTGCGTCGGTCCATGGACCGGCGGGTGAGGCCGCGGTCGCAACGCCGATAGCTGCGCCGCCGGCGAGCGTGTTGGGCGCGACGTAATACATGTAGTACTTGCCGTTGAGGAATTTCACAGCCGGCGCCCAGAATTGATTGGTCGCGGCGCCGACCCATGCGGGTGTCTGCGAGAAGGCGTCGCCGATGTAGGTCCAGTGGATGAGGTCCCATGAGCGGAACTGGGTGATGAGGTGCGCGCGCGGGTTGCCGTTGGCGTCGAGATCCTGTGCGTTGAGTGGATCGCCGGTGCAGTAGAGATACCAGGTATCGCCGCTGCGCTGCTGCTGGTGATAGATGGCGGGATCGGGACAACTGACGGCGGGCTGGCCGTTGGCTAGCTGCAGGGTGAGCGGGTTGGTGTAGGTGTGGGGGAAGTTGTAGTTGGTGGGGATGGCGGCTGTTTGCGCTTGCGCGAATGCGAGCGAGGGCGCGAGACACATGGTAGTGAGGATGAGTCGCGCGATGCTGCGGAGGAGTGGCATAGGGCTCCGGGGAGGGCGGAAATGTCCAGCGGGGAGCGAGTGTAAGCGCTTTACAAAAGGACGGGCAATGGTTCATTCCAACTAGATGACTCAGAAGTTCGCAGCAAGCCTTTTCTTATAAGAAAGAAACGATCGGGCTGCGCGGGAGTGACGCTTCCGGCGCGATGCCCGATCGCATGATGTGCAGTGAGCGTGCTCAGGCGGTCTTGCGGTGCGAGGGCACCCGCGTGCCTCTTCGAGCGCCGCCGGCGCCATTCGCCTTCTTCGCCAGCTCCTCGCCCTCGTGGATGCTGGCTGCGATGGCATGGATGAAGTCAGGGGTTTCGGCCACGTGCAGTCCATCCTTGCCGATCCAGTTGCCGACGCCATCCTTGCCGAGTGGCCCTTCGCCGGTGGAGTCGTTGTAGTACTCGTCCACAACGCCGGGGGTGGGTGGGAGCTTGCCAATGGAGAAGCGCCCGGTACCAAGACTATCGAGCGCGGCGGTGAAGGCTTTCATGTGGGTGATCTCGCGCGTCATGAGAAACTGCAGCGCCTCTTTGGTGCCGACATCGTCGGTGAGGTGCATGAGCCGCTCGTAGGTGATTTTGGCGCGCGCTTCGGCAGCGATGTTGTTGCGCAGGTCGACCTCGAGCTCGCCGGAGATCTTGAGGTAATCGGCGGTCCACGGGTTGCCGGCGGAGTTGAAGAGGTTGAGGCCTCCGCCACCGGTGACGGCGACGATCGGGTCCTGCTCGGCTTGATCGAGCGCCTTCTTGATCGGCATCATGTGCATGCGGATGAGGGCGCCGACGACTTCGAGGTGGCTGATCTCTTCCGTGCCGATATCCATGAGCAGGTCTTTCCGCTCGGGGTCGTCACAGCTCCAGCCCTGGATGGTGTATTGCATAGCAGCGGCGAGTTCGCCGTTCGCACCCCCGAACTGCTCGAGGAGCATTTTTCCGAAGCGCGGATCGGCCTCGCCGACATTGACGTCGTACATGAGTTTCTTGACATGGTGATACATGGGGGGATCCCTCCTGAGGGGTCTTGTGGTGAGATGGCGAGGAGGAGGGATTGTGTAAACCTTGGGCAGACATTTTCCCCGATGCTCTGGGTTGCCCGCATTGCGAATTCAACCAATTATCTTTTGGACTGCGCGCTATCTGGGATCGAGCTCCGCTGCGGAGACTGGAGACAAGCCAGAAGAAGGCTGCGCTTGTTGCAGACGATATCCATCCCGGGTGCGAAGGTGGTATTTCTGCAGGTCTTTGCCCGCAAGCTTGACCGTGATTCTTCGCCAGCCGCGATTCGGATTCGATGCGGGGTAGTAAGTGAGCGTGTAGAGGTGGGCGAGATCATCGCGAATGGATGCGAAGGCGCGCGCCTCGTCTCTCCAACTTTTCGCGAAGTAGGCCTTGCCTCCAGTCGCCTTGCTCATGCGTTCGAATACGGCAGTAGATACAGGCTCATCCCGTGCGAGTTGTGTACTGATCATGTAGATGACGGTTCCGGTGGACTGCGCCAATTCCGCTACATCCTCCGGCGGCACCAGGCTGGCATTGTCGGGGCCATTCGAGAAGACCACGATCACTTTGCGTCCAGTGTAGTGGGCGGTATCTTTTACCGTGAGCAAAAGGCAGTTGTAGAGGGCGGCGTCATCGCCGGCGACGGTGCTGCGCACTCCGCGCAGAACCTGGGTACGGTCCGAGGTGAGTGTGGCGGCGCGGGAGAGATCGCGGCTGTAGGAATAAAAGGCAACCCTGTTGGCACCTTCCAGAGAGCGAACGAAGTCGGCAATGGAGTCCTGCGCGAAAGCAAATCCCCGATACATGTAGTTGCTGGTGTCGAAGAGGATGAAGACGTTCGCGCCATTGAGCTGCGGATATGGGCCTTGTTCGTCTGTGTCCGAACGGTAGGACTGCCCTGGTGTCGCGGGGTTCGTCGCAGTCTGCATCAAGGGAGTGCCTGGAGTTGGAGGCGCGTCTATCAAGCTGCGCGTGGGGCCGTTGCCTTCCTCAAACGTAGCCATCTTCTGCGGGATCTTGTCTTCGCTGATGATGAAGTCCTGCGGGCTGAGACCGCGGATGTAGCGCCCCTTGCCATCGGTTACGGCGACATTCAACTGCACAAGGTTGACGTTCACAAGAATGCGGCCAGTGTCCTGTGCAGTCGCGTGTACGCCAGCGTTGGAGCAGAGTCCGAGAGTTATCAAGAAAAATAGAAGATACCTTTTGCGCATAGTCCCTTCCAGCATCCCGAGAGGTCGTACTTACCGGCTTTCGTCTATCTCCGCTGATTAATGGCCGGGTGTTTCCTGTGCTACCGACAGTGAAGCAATCTTGCCTTGTCGAAACTCGTCGCCGGTCTCCTGCATGGCGCGTTGTATGGCAGACCAGTCCTCCAGATCTGTCGCAAAGATTTTGGAGACCATCCGGCGCGTCAGCTCGGGGACCAGGCGATTGAGCAAAACCGGGGAATATCCCATTTCATCCGCCAGGCGCGCCCAGTATAGATTGCTTGAATCCCAGGACTCGCCAAATAAGCGGCTATCTTCTCCTCCGGAGGCGGGGAACGGCTTTATGTTCAACAGTTCCAGCGAATTGGTTCGGGCGAGTATGGGATGGGGTATGCCAAAGTCCTTGGAGAGGCGATTCCCGCTGGTATTGGATGGATCGTCATGCCGCAGCCTCTCCAGCTCATGGTTCGCCGGTCCCAACGATGCCATGTCATCGTCCGGAAACTTGCTGCGAAACTCGGCGGCCAGGTAGAAGTTGTCTGCCGGCAGGAGGTGAGGAGATTCCTTGTTGCGAAACGCCAGCTCTGTCTGTTCCAGGCGCTGCGGAGTCATGCGCTCCGAAAGAATCGTGAGCACCTTGCTTCGCAGTTGGTCGTCTTTTACAGAAACCGTCAGAATCTCTTCGCCGGACCTTTGATACAGTGCCACAGCGTGGAGCTCGTTCGAGCTTATGTTCCACCATCGCGGCAGAGTCGCACTGACAACGAGGTCCGGTACCACTTCCTTCCAAATCAGCGCCTGAACATTTTCAGGAGCGATGAAGTCCTCCTCGGTCATAGCGAGGGCGTAGGGCAGATCCGCCAGGGAGCCGATCAGGTAGGCGCCTCCACCTGCCGGCGTTCCGATTCCAAACAGCTCGGGAGTGAGCCACGGCCGGTCCGCACCGACAACGGAGAATCCCGAAAAATCGTGCGAGCGGACGAAGAGTGGATTGTTGTGGAGAACCTGTGCCCCCGGGGGTTCGTAGTATGCGTAGTTCAATCCGACGAGGCTGTCCCTGACGAACGGGGCAAGCTCCCCGCGAGCTACTTCAAGCTGAGCGCGAGAGGGCGGTGTCCTGAGTATTTTCGTCAGGTCAGTCTTGATCTGAAGTTCTGCGTGACGGCTGCTGTAAATTGTCGGCGCCCATTCGATTTTTTCGTTCCTGGTGAAGATCTGCTGCGGCAGTTCGAATCCGTGGAGGTCTTCGGCGAGTGGCACCAGGCTGTTGCCAACGGCTGCGCCACGCTCCATCTGCTGCATCCCTTCGCTGAGAGCAAAGAGTGTGTCCAGAGAAACAAGCCGCTGATCCTCCAGCACGGAGCGGATGCGAGCGGCCAATTCCGCATGCATGCGCTGACCGTCGGCGGTGCTTTGCGGCGGACCT
>JAUTWX010000062.1 GCA_030838385.1 Acidobacteriaceae bacterium | reverse complement strand
TGATTGGGCACAGCCTGCACCTGGGCGACCATGCGTATGGGTTGTGGGCGGGGCTGGCGGTGGACAACACGGCGGAGGCGACCGCGGCGGGCGCGCTGTACTCGGATGTGGCGGGCCGGTTTGCCGTGCTGGTGAAGACGACGCGCAACGCGATGATCGGCTTCGTGGTGCTGGGTTACGCGCTGTACTGGTCGTCGCGCGGACAGGCGCAGCGTGTGGGCAACAAGGCACGGTTTCTGTGGCAGAAGTTTCCGCGCTTCGTGCTGGGCTTTCTGCTGATCTCGTTGTTGGCGAGTGTGGCGGTGTTCACGAAGCCGCAGTTGACGGCGCTGGGGAACCTGTCGCGATGGGCGTTCCTGCTGACGTTTGCTGGTGTGGGGCTGCGGACGAATATTCGCGAGCTGGGGAAACAGGGATGGAAACCGCTGGCTGTGGGGGCAGCGGGTGAGGTGGCGATTGCTGCGATCACGCTAGCGCTGGTGTTTGGGGCGGACCGGCTGTTCCACATATAGGAACTCGTCGGGACTGGCCGTCCGGGAGGGCGCGCCTTTGGCGCGGTTTGTTGGGGTTCGCTCCTTTGGTCGCTCACGCTGGGCGTTGTGGGCGACGTGACGTAATCCCACATCTCAAACGCGAGTTGTGGGGCACCCGGTGCCGGGTTTAGACTTCCGGGCGGGGTGGGGGATGTTCGAGGATTTCTCGGAGAGAGCGCGAAGAATCGTCTTCTTCTCGCGTAAGGTGGCCGGCGAGCGCGGCGCGGCCGCGATCGGAGTAGAGGACCTGATGCAGGTACTGGTTCTGGAAGATCAGGCGGACTATGCGAAGTTGTTTACGGAGAGTGCTGTTCCGGGCGCGAGCAGGATGGCAGTGCCCACACACCGGCCGTTTTTGACGGCGGAGGTTGCCCGGGAGATTCAGCGCGGACTTGAACCGCTGATGCAATCAAAAGCAAAATCTTTGCCGACCTCGGTAGACATGCCACTCTCGGAAGCAGCGCAGCGTGTGCTGCTGGCGGCGATGGAACTCAGTGAAGTGTTGCGCGGTCCGGCGATGCCTTCGCGGATCCAAGTGCAACAGGTTGAACCGCTGCATTTAGTGGCGGCGGTGCTGTCGGAGAATACGTCCGCGACTGCCGAAATCCTGAACCAAGCCGGCATTGCAAGCGAAGCGGTGATCGCAGCTATCAAAAGCGGCGAATATTCTTAACCGCGCCGGTTACACTCCGGTGCATGGCTTCTGTCGCGGAACGGTTGCGCACCAACTCCGATACGCTGCTGAGCGTCTTCGATCTGCTGGGGACGCTGGTGTTTGCGCTGGAGGGCGCGCTGGCGGCGATCCGCGGCAACCTGGACGTTCTGGGGCTGCTGGTGCTGGCGTTTGTCACCGCGGTGGGCGGTGGCATCATCCGCGATGTGCTGATCGGCGCGGTGCCGCCGGTGGCGATCCGAGACTGGCGCTATCTCGGAATCGCCATGCTGGGCGCGGCGGGCGCATCGCTGCTCTATTACTGGGAGCGGACTCTTCCCGATCAACTGCTGCTGACGCTGGATGCGGCGGGGCTGTCGCTGTTTGCGATTGCCGGCGTGGAGAAGGCGCTGGACTACACGATGCATCCGCTGATGGCAGTGGTAATGGGCGGCATCACCGGTGTGGGCGGGGGCACGGTGCGCGATCTGCTGCTGGCCAAGGTGCCTGGGGTGCTGCACCGGGATGTGTACGCGTCGGCAGCGCTGCTGGGCGGTCTGGTGATGGTGCTGGCATTGAAGGCGAAGGCGCCGCGGGCGGTGGCGATGCTGGCCGGGGGCGGGGCGTGCTTTCTGCTGCGCATGGTGAGTCTGTTGCGGCAGTGGAATCTGCCACGAATACTGCACTTGTGACGACTGGCCGTCCGGGCGGACGCGCCTTTGGCGCGGATGGTGAGTTCGCTCCCGTTGGTCGCTCGATTTGAGCGAATGTGCAATGCAAAGAGACTGCAGGTCCTTCGCTGCGCTCAGGATGACAAGGTTCGCGCGAGAAAGCCCTGACTCCCACATCTCTTGAGATGTGGGGCATCCGGCTATTCGTAGCGCAGGGCTTCGGCGGGTGGGACGGCGGTGGCGCGGCGAGCGGGCAGTGCGCAGGCGAGGAGTGCGCTAAGGGCGAGCAGCGCGGCGGGCACGACCAGGCTCCATGTGGCGAAGGCGCTGTGCATCCAGTGGGCGAGTATGGCGCCGAGGAAGCTGTCGAGGGCGAGACCGATGGCGATGCCGGCTGCTGTGCTGACCAGCGCGATGCGCGCAGCGACCCAGAGGACATGCGAACGCGGTGCGCCGAGCGCGAGGCGGACGCCGAACTCGGTGGTGCGCTGCGCGACGCTGTAGGCGACCACGCTGAAGATGCCTACCAGGGCGAGTGCAAGCGCCATGGCGGAGAAGACGCCAAACAATATGGAGAAGAGATGCTGGCGGCTCCACTGCGGATCGCGTTCGATGGCTTCGTTGAGGGTGAAGGTGCCGTTGAAGGCGCCGTCGGAGATCTGCTGGTCGGAAGCGACGGATGCGATAGCGACGCGGATGGAGTGCAGGTAGGTAAGCGGATCGCCCTGGGTGCGGACGAAGAACTGCACGTAGGGCGGCATCACGGCGGTATACGGAAGGTAGATGGCGGGGACGACGGGGCGATCGACGCCGTCGTTGCGCGCATTGCCGACGACGCCGATGATCTGACGCCAGGCGGTGCTTTGCCCAGAGGTGACCTGGAAGCGATTTTGACTTGTGAGACCGGGAATGCGTAGCTGTCGTCCTAAGGGACTGGACGAGGAGAGATAGCGCGTCGCGAAAGCGCGATTGACCACGGCGATGAAGTCTCCGCGGGTGTTTTCATCCACATTCCAGATCTGACCCTGAAGCAGCGGGATGCGGAGCGCAGCGAAATATCGCTGGTCGACCAGCATCACGCGAGCCTGGGGCTGCCCACGATCGCGAGTTCCGTCGATCTCGAAGGAGCTCTCAGCGCCACTATAGGGCGGCGTGGCATCTGTACCGACAGCGACGGTGGAAACACCGGGGACGGAGGCGATCTTCTGCCGGATCTGCTCGATGTATGCAGTGCGCGCTTCGCGAGACTGAATGCGGTTCCGCTCGCCTGGGTCTTCGACGTGCAGCATGATGCCGACCTTCATGACATTTGCGGGATCGTAACCAAGCGGCATCTGCATGAGCTGGAGAAAGCTGCGGATGGCGGTGCCCGCAGTGGCCATGAGAAGAAGCGTGAGCGCGACCTGCGCGGCGATGAGAACGCTCCAGCGATGCTTCGCAGGAGCAGCGACAACACCAGTCTGCCGGCCGGGGAGCATCCGTGCGGGATCGTGACGCGAGAGACGCAATGCGGGAACAAGACCGAAGAGGATGCCGCAGAGCAGCGCGAGCGCGACGGAGAACGCGAGGATGGGGAGATTGATGCGAAGGACGGATTCGGCTAGAAAGGAATCCGGAGAAAGCACCAAGGGAAGCTTTGCAAGCCAATAAGACGCAGCAACGCCAAGGACGGCGCCGGTAAAGGAGATGACGACGGCCTCGACGAGCAACTGGCGCACGATGCGCCAACGGCTGGCGCCGATCGCACTGCGGATGGCGAGCTCATGCTGGCGCGCGCGGCCACGGGCCAGCAGAAGGATGGAGCAGTTGGCACAACCGATGATGAGCAGAAGGAGGACACCGGCGAGCAGAAGCGTGAGTGTGCGGCCTAGATCCTGTTGGTAAGGCACGATGATGGGCTGGAGGGCGAGATGCCAGTGATCGGGAAAGCGCTCGGGATGCTGTTTCGCAAACTGGCGCACGACGGGCTCGAGTGCAGCGTTGGCGGCGGCAAGTGTGACGTGGGGCCGGAGCTTGATCCACGGTATGTAGGCAAAGTAAGGGAGGTTGGCAATGCCCCGCATTAAACTGCCCGGCAGGTAGACGTCGCCAAACGCCGTTGGTGTCGTTGAATGCGAAGCTGCGCGGCATGACCCCGATGATGGTGTAGGGGGCGTGATCGAGTTCCAGCGTTCGCCCGATGGACGTGGGGATCGCCGCCGAAGTGGCGCTGCCAGAAGCGGTAGTTGAGAACAACGACGAAGGTGCCGCCGTTCTCCGCATCGGATGGCTCGATGTTGCGACCGAGAAGCGGGCGCATACCAAAGAAAGTCCCGGCATTCTCTGTGAGGTAGATGGCCGTAATGTCTTCCGGCAGTGCGCCGACGGTGATCTCCGTGTGCGAGTTGTTGAAGCCAAGCAGCGAATCAACCGGGGCTGCAAGGCGCAGCTCATCAAATTGCGCCTTGGCAAGGGGAAACCAGGAAGACTCGTCAGGATGTTGCTCGTCGACGAACGACGGGGTTCATGATGCGGTCGGCGTCGGCATACGGGAAGGGGTGGAGCAGCACGGCGTAGATGAGCGAGAACATTGCGGTGGTGGCGCCAATGCCGAGGGCGAGTGAGAGCACGGCGACGGCGGCGAAGCCAGGATTGCGGCGCAGAGCGCGGAGGCCGTAGCGAATGTCTCCGCCTAACTCGTCGAAGATGCGCAGGCCAACTGCGGCGCGATATGTTTCGTTTTGCGTCGCGGGCTGACCCAGGTCGATGCGCGCTTTGCGTTGGGCTTCTTCGGCAGTGAGGCCCTGGCGCATGAGGTCTTCGGCGTAGGCCTGCTGGTGCGAGCGAAGTTCTTCTTCGATGTCACTGCTGCCGCGACGCGCGATGGATCGCCACAGGTTGCGAAGAGCGCCGATGGGATTCATAGGTCGTCTGCTTTTTTGTCGAGAATGCTGGCGACGACGGCGGCCATGTCGGTCCATTTCGCCGTCTCGGCTTTGAGCTGGCGCGTTCCGGTGCGCGTGAGCGAGTAGAAGCGGGCGCGGCGGTTGTTCTCCGACTCGCCCCACTCGCCTTTGATCCAGCCGCGGTGCTCCAGGCGATAGATGGCGGTGTAGAAGGATCCTTGCAGGATTTCGAGGCGCTGACCGGAGATCTGCTGAATGCGGAGCAGGATGCCGTAGCCGTGCAGCGGGCCGAGCGAGATCGACTTGAGGATAAGCATCTCGAGTGTGCCCTGGGGGAGTTCGACGGACTTCGTCATGCGCTCTCCTATTTGCGATAGGAGAGTACGCCGCGCCCTCCTATTCTGTCAAGGAGAGGACTGGCCGGTGCTTGCCGCACGGGCGGAAGCCCCTTTGGCGCGGGTGGCAGGGTCCGCTTCCTTTGGTCGCTCACGTTGATTGTTGCGGTTGGGATAAACAGCAGATCCCTCCACTACGCTTCGCTTCGGTCGGGATGACGATGCTATTTGAGGAATCAGTTGGGGCGTTTCGCCGACGGCGAGGGAGCTACCGCGAGGCGAGGAAGATGCTGATTCACTCGTCGCCGTTGTGGAGGGCGGCGGCGACCCGCGGCGCTTGCTCGATGGCTACCCAGAGGAGGAACATGGCGGCGAGCAGGTCGCTGGCCAGGCCGGGGACTTGCGCGGCATGGGATGATCAACCATGCGCCCAAATGCAAGAAATGAGAGGCGAGCCGCGTGTCTGGTGGCGGTGATGCTGTCGCTTCCGCTGGTGTGCGCGGCGCAGCCGTGCGGGGCGGGCGCGGCGGATGTACGCGGGTCGGTGGTGGACAGCTCGGGCGCGCCGATCGCCGGTGCGGCGCTGACCGCTGGTGCGATGACGGCAAAGAGCGGGACGGAGGGCCAGTTTATGCTTCCCTGCATTGCCGATGGCTCGGTTATCCGGGTGGAAGCGGCATCGTTTGCCGACGCAGAGGTGAAGGCGAACGCGGCGGGGCACGTAACGCTTCAGCCGCTGGGGGCGCACGAGGAGATTTCTGTGACCGCGTACCGGACGCCGCTGGCCGAGAGCGCGAGCCCGGCGAGTGTGCGGCTGGTGACGGGCGAAGAGCTGCGGAGCACGGCGCCGGTGACGCTGGATGATCGCTTGCGGCGGGTGCCGGGCTTCGAGCTGTTCCGGCGATCGAGCTCGCTGGTGGCGAACCCAACATCACAGGGCCTGTCGCTGCGCGGACTCGGGTCGACCGCGGCGAGCCGCACACTGGTGCTGGTGAACGAGATTCCGCTGAACGATGCCTTTGGCGGATGGCTTTATTGGGACGAGATACCGGAGCTGAGCATTGGCGGCGTGACGGTGGTACGCGGCGGCGCGAGCGACCTGTACGGCTCCAGCGCGATTGGCGGCGTGGTGGAGATGCTGCCGGTGACGGCGGAGCGCAATCATGTGGAGGTGGTGTCGAGCGAGGGATCGTTTCATACCTTCGATGAGGCGGCGCTGCTGAGCGGGACACGGCATGGATGGTCGGGATTGGCGACGGGCGGAGTTGTGCTCACCGACGGTTACATACTGGTGGCGCCGGAGCAACGCGGGCCGGTGGACATCAAGTCCAACCTGCATGCGCAGAATGGGCGCGTGGTGGGCGAGCGCGACTGGAGCGGCGGCCGGGTTTTTCTGCTGGGCAATGTGCTGAACGAGGCACGCAGCAATGGCACGCCGCTGACCACGAATGGGACGCGGCTGTGGCGCTATGAGGCGGGGCTGGACTGGTCACCGGCCGCCGCGAAGGGTGGATCGCTGTTGTTGCGCGCGTACGGCAGCGCTGAACACTTCCGGCAGAGCTTCTCTTCCGTAAACGCGACGCGGACGGCGGAGACGCTGACGCGATTTGCCAGGACACCGAGCAACCAGCTGGGCGGCGCGATCCGCTGGACGCAGCCGCTAGGGGCGCGGCTGGTAGTGCTGGGCGGCGCGGACGTGCGCGATGTGCGCGGCGAGGATAACGAGATTGCGATCATTACCGGGGTGCGGACCTTGCTCTCCGCGCGGCAGCGGCAGACCGGCGTGTATGGCGAGGCAGTGTGGACGCCGCGGCAGTGGACGCTAAGCGCAGGCGGCCGCACCGACCACTTCCAGAACTTTGACGCGGTGCAAACGCTGCCGACGCCCGGCCCGCTGCCACAGGTAACCGAGACGGTGGCAAACCCGCGGCTGGGCGTAGTGCGGCGGCTGGGGCCGTCGCTGGCGGTGACGGCGATGGGCTTCCGCGCCTATCGATCGCCGACCGAAAACGAGCTGTATCGCAATGGACAAGTCGGTCAGGAGCTGACGCTGAAGAACACGAGCCTGCGCTCCGAGCGGGCGACGGGCTGGGAGACGGGCGTGGTGCTGACGCCCGCGCGATGGAATGCGACCTTGCGCGCGAGCTACTTCTGGACCATCGTGAACCGGCCGATCACGGCGCTGACCATCAGCGCGACGCCTACAGCCATCACCAAGCAGCGCGCGAACCTGGGCCAGATTGCGAGCCGCGGCGTGGGGCTGGATGGCGAATGGCAGCCGCTGCACTGGCTGAGCGTGGTGGGCGGCTATCAATATGCCAACGCGACGGTGACGAGATTTGATCAGAACCCATCGCTGGTGGGGAGCTGGATTCCGCAGGTGCCGCACCAGACAGCGACGCTGCAACTGCGCGCGCGCGATAGCCGATGGGGCATGCTTGCGCTGGAAGGACGGATGAGCGGACAGCAGTTCGATGATGACGCGAATACGTTTCGACTGGCGGGATTTTTCACTATGAATGCGTTTGCGTCGCACACCTTCCGCAGGCACTATGAAGGGTTCGTGGCGGCGGAGAATCTGCTGGACCGGCGCATTGAAGTGGGGCGCACACCGACGCTGACGCTGGGCCAGCCGCAGTCAGTGCGAGGCGGCGTCCGCATCCGCTTCGGGGATTAGCCATCCGGGCACACGCGCCGGCGGCGCGATTCGCTGGGGCTCCTCCCTTTGGTCGTCGTTGTTTGATGAAGTGGGCGAGGCTAGGTTCGTCTCCTTGGATACGTTGCTGCCCTTGAGATCTACGCCGTCCGGGCGGACGCGCCGGCGGCGCGTGTTGCTGGGCTCCTCCCTTGGTCGTCGTTGTTT
>JAUTWX010000038.1 GCA_030838385.1 Acidobacteriaceae bacterium | reverse complement strand
TGGTGATGCCGCTGACGCCGGCGATGGCGACGATGTCGCCGATCTCGGTCTGGGTGATGTCGGTGCGCTTGAGCCCTTCGAAAGAGAAGAGCTTGGTGATCTTGGTCTTCTGCAGCGAGCCGTCGCGCTTAGAGATGTTGATCTCGTCGCCGGTCTTGAGCGTGCCATTGAAGACGCGCGCGATGCCGAGGCGGCCCAGGTAGTCCGAGTAGGCGAGGTTGGTGCCCTGGATCTGGAGGGCGCCCTTGGGGTCTCCGGTGGCGGGCTTGAGCGCGGTGAGGATGGTCTCGAAGAGCGGCTGCAGGTCCGTGCCGGGGGTATCGAGGGAGAGCGACGCGGTGCCGTGCTTGGCGTTGGTGTAGAGGACGGGGAAGTCGAGCTGGTCTTCTTCCGCGTCGAGGTCGATGAAGAGGTCGTAGACCTCGTTCAGAACTTCCTGGGCGCGGGCGTCGGGGCGATCGATCTTGTTGATGACCAGGATGGGGGGCAACTTGGCTTCGAGGGCCTTGGAGAGAACGTACCGGGTCTGGGGCAGCGGACCTTCGGAGGCGTCGACCAGCAGCATGACGCCATCGACCATCTTGAGGGCGCGCTCGACCTCACCGCCGAAGTCGGCGTGGCCGGGGGTGTCGACGATGTTGATCTTGGATTCCTTGAAGTGAATTGCCGTGTTCTTGGCCAGGATGGTGATGCCACGCTCTTTTTCGAGCTCGTTCGAGTCCATGACGCGCTCGATGACGGTCTCGTTGCTGCGGTAGGTGCCGGCCTGGCGGAGCATGGCGTCGACCAGAGTGGTCTTGCCGTGATCGACGTGGGCGATGATGGCGATGTTGCGGATAGTGCTGGACACGATGGTGCGGTTCTCTCTTCCTGTTGCTCAGTTTCCGTTTGGGACTAGAGGGGGTACCCCCTCCCCTGCGGTGCGGAGGGTCTGCCGCTAAATCCTGTGAAGACATTGGTTTACGCCCTCTGCGGAGGCATAAAAATGTCTTTCTAAAGGACTTACCTCTAAAAATGTCATTCCATTGGGCTTAGCAGGGCACGGATACCCGGCCCACCAAAGGATCTCTCGCCTATGGCTGGGTATGTCCTATTTCCAGTGTAGCGGAATCCGATTAAAGACTTGCCAAAATTCGTGGACGGCGATGCCGGATTGGAACCGCCTTTACGTCCCGCCGTTCACCAGATGCTTTTCAGGGACCAGGCCTGCTGTTGCGTAATGCGGCAGGGGGCGGCAATTGTCACGCTCACTGCTGGCTCCATCGGAGTACGCGAGTAGTAGCGCTGGGTGATGACCTGGCGCTGATTGATGAAGATTTCGGCGACGGAATGGTCGAGGAAGATGTGGAGGTCGAGTGGGCCTTCAATATCACCAGGAATCTCCCGACCATTCACGCGGATGGTAGTTGGCTGCGGCACCCCCGTCCGAATGAGAAGAGCGGCGCCCTGGTTATCGATAAAAGAATGCTCGGCGGGAGAACCAACCTCACCTTGCTCAAATGTCAGGCGGATTTCCTGCGCAGCCGTCGGCAGGCGCTTGACTGCCGATCCGGTGCGGGGAGCGGTTCGGAGTGAGCTGATTTCGGGCGCCAGAGTCATGACGAGCGCCCCATTTGCGATGGAAAGGCGGCGCGGAAGGGACATCATGCCGGACCAGCCGGCGGCGCTGTATTCGGCCTGAGGGCGAGTCTCCTGAATCCAGCCCCAGAGGATGCGGTTGCCCTTTGCGTCGAGCTGGGATTTGGGCGCGTAGTAGGCGCCGTGGTCGAGCACGCCCTCCGATTCGGCGTGGAAGAGCATGGCGGCCCGGTCAAGCGTGCCGATCTGCCATAGCGTGCGGCCTTCGCTGGAGTGGATGAGGACGTGTTTGCCGTCGAGCGGGAAGAAGTCGGGGCATTCCCACATCTCGCCCGAGCCCACTACGTCGGTTTGTCTGCCATTCCATTTGCCCCGCGCCAAGGGATGCAGGTATTCCCAGTGGTGAAAATCCGTGGACTTGTAGAGAAGAACCATGCCGCCGATGCCGCGCTGGCCGGAGGCGACGACCATGTACCAGCCATCTCCTTCGCGCCACGGTGACGGGTCGCGGAAGCCGGTGACCTGCATGCCGGGAGGTGGCGCGGCGATGACCGGCTGCGGCAGCTTGCGCCAGTGGAGCAGTGCTTCATCTTCGGCGATGGCCATACAGACAGATTCGCGCAGATAGGTTGCGCCGTCGCGCAGGGTCGCGTGCTCCGGCGGCGATTTGACCACGCCGGTGTAGAGGAAGGCGGGCTTGCCATCGACCACAGCGGCGGTGCCTGTCCAGCAGCCATCGGCGTCGGGACCGCCGGGCGTGGGGGCGAGCGTGATGGGCTGGCGACGCCAGTGGATCATGTCGGAGGAGGTGGCGTGGGCCCAGAGCTTCACTCCGGAGACGGGCGCATCGTTGTACTGCAGGAACATGTGGTATCGCCCGCGCCAGTAGATGGGGCCGCATGGATCGTTCATCCAGCCATGCGCGGGGAGCAGGTGGTACTGGGGGCGCATGGGATCGCGCGCGATGGCGGCGTCGGAAAGTGAGTGAGCTTCCACTGCAAGCGCGGGGAGTTTGCGAGTGAGTGCGGCTCCGGTAGTGAGAGCGAGGCCGCGGAGGATGGTTCGGCGGGTGGGCATGCTCACCTCGTCTGATGGCAAAGAAGTGTAACTTCCGGCCCGAGTTGCGATCGAATGAACATTAGCGGTTGAGCAGTCGAGGCACAAGCGGGCTGATGGACCGGACCCTCCCGCTGACGCTACCGCTCAAGAAGGAGTCCTCCCTTAGTTCATCATGCGCAGAATTTTTGGTGTTGTGGTTGCTGCTGCAGTTTTGTTGTTTCTAGTCGCTCAACTGTATCGGCCGAAGATCGAGCACCCTCCCGTGACGGCGGAGATTCAAGCCCCGCCGGAGGTGAAGCAGATTCTGCGCAACTCCTGCTACAACTGCCACTCGAATGAGACGCGGCTGTCGTGGTTTGACGAGCCGGCGCCAGCGTACTGGATGGTGGCGCGCGATGTGCGGATGGCGCGATCGCGGCTGAACTTTTCCGAGATCGGCAAGCTGCCGCCGGCGAAGCAGCGCGGGATGCTGTTTGAGGCAGTGAACATGATCCAACTGGGGGCTATGCCGCTGCCGAGTTATCGGCGCGTACATCCGGGATCGACGGTGACGGCGGCGCAACTGGAGACGCTGAAGGCGTATCTGAATCCGTTTGCGCCGGCGGTGCCGCCTGCGATGACGGATGCGATGCCGACAACGACGGCGACGCGATCGGCAGCGGTCCAGGTGACACCGGAGTTGAACGGGCTTGCATTTTTCCCTGACTACAAGGACTGGCGTGCCATCAGTTCGACCGATCGCGGCGACAACGGCACGCTGCGGGAGATTCTGGGCAACGACATCGCGGTGCGCGCGATTGCAAGCAGGCAGATACAGCCGTGGCCGGATGGCGCCGCATTTGCGAAGGTGGCATGGCAGGCGGTGCCGGACGCCCAGGGCATGTTGCACACGGGCAAGTTTGTGCAGGTGGAGTTCATGGTGAAGGGCAAGACGAAGTATGCGTCGACGGCGGGCTGGGGCTTTGGGCGATGGCTGGGACCGGAGCTGAAGCCCTACGGAAAAGACACGCACTTTGCGAGCGAATGCGTGGGCTGCCACATGCCGGTGCGCGACAACGACTTTGTGTACACCATGCCGATTCTGCGAACGGCAACACAGCGGGAGGGACAGTGATGCGGGCCCGCATGATGTTAGCTGCGGTCGCGGCGTTGTTGCTGTTCACTGCCGGCTGTTCGCATCACGCGCCGACAGAACGCGATTTGTTCAACGTGGATGCGGCGTTGCCGGCTGGGCTTCCGGTTGCGCCGCTGGAGTGGCGGGTAATCACGTCGAGCATCGACCGCGAGCACCACACGATGGCGACTCTGTTCGGCAACGACGCTGCGGTGGCGAGTGCACGATCAGCAACCGATGCGGTTACGTATCCGGCTGGCTCGCAACTGGCGCTGGTGACGTGGGTGCAGAAGGATGACGGTCACTGGTTTGGTGCGCGCATTCCGCAACGATTTGTTTCGATGGAGATGGTGACGGTGGCTGCCGCTGCTGATGGGAAGACTGCGGCGAAGTATGCACGGTTTGGAGCGGACGGACGGCTTGCTGGTGGCTCGGATCAGGATGCTGCGCGCGAGGATGCGATTCTGGCGGAGCGGGCTTCGTTTATGCCATAAGGGCTAACCTCGTGAGTCAATGAGACTCCGGTCTGCAGACGTCCGAGGAGGGCCACGGCGTTTGTCTATGCGGGGATGATCTTTTCGCGACGCAAGCGGTCGAAGAGTTCGAAGAAGGATGCGCGCGTCTCCTGAAAGCCCTGGAATCCAAGCTTGCGGCTCTTGGTCATGTCGTTGACGCATTCCAACTCGCGACCCAGGTCGGCGTCGGTATGCCACCAGGAGGTGAGCTTTTCGACGTCCGGTTCAACGAGTGCATGCTTTTGCGCAATGCTCCGCCAGGCGGCAGCCAGCCCGGCGTCCTGTGTGGCGAGAGGCCGTGGCGGGTTGGGTGGCCCCTGCGGCTCCACGCCGAAGCAGGCAGCTAGCTGCGGCCAGAGCCAGCGCCAACGGAAGATGTCTCCATTCACAGTATTAAAGGCCTGATTGCTTGCCTGCGGGACGGTCGCCGACCACTCTAAATGAGTTGCAAGCAGTCCTGCGTCCGTCACGTCGGTGAGAGCGTTCCACTGAAATTGTGAGCCGGGAAAGATGAAGGGCTGCCGGAGCTCGCGGCAGATGCTGGCATAGACGGCGAGGGTTACACCCATATTCATCGCATTGCCAAGCGCGTAGCCGACGATGCTGTGCGGCCGGTGAACGCTCCAGTTGAATCCGCCGCGCTGGGCCGCCTCGAAGAGGATGTCTTCCTGCGTGTAGTAGAAGTTGAGGCCGGGCAGCCGGGGGTTGTCTTCGCGGAAGGGTGTCTCGGCCGCTGACTGGCCGTAGCTTTCAAACGGGCCGAGGTAGTGCTTGGTACCTGTAACCAGTGTTGCGTGCTCGAGCGAGCGGACGCCGTCCAGTGCAGCGAAGAGATTGCGCGTCATGGCGCCGTTCACTTTGACATTTTCGACCTCGGTGGGCTGGCGTAGCCATGTGCACAGAAAAACGTGGGTCGGCGCGATGCCCTTCAATGCGGTCTTCACTGATGCGGCATCCTGCAGATCAGCAGCAACGGGCGTGATGCCAGGAGCGGCCGCAGGCCTTCGCGCGAGGCCGAGGACCTGCCATCCCTGACGGACGAGGTGCGCGGCAAGATTGCCGCCAACGATGCCGGTAGAACCGACGATGAGGGCAATCCGCGATCCGGTAACTGGCTGCAGTTGCTGTGGCTCTGAGGGCATACACGCAAGATGCCCGGATGCGTGGGGCGGATTCACGCGACGCATGCAGCGCTGTTCATGACCTAGAGGCGCGCTACGTGGCGGGCTACATGTCTATATTCGGGGGTGAAGCCTAGTGCGCGGGCGTGGTCGAGGAGGCGGTTGAAGTCGAGGGAGATGGTGGCGCCGGCTTTCTGGGTTACTTCGTCTTCGATGGGGAGATCGAAATCGTCGGCGCCGTAGCGGAGACCTTCGAGTGCGGCGGCGTTCTGCGTGAGGACCGAGGTGCGAATGCGCGGGATGTTGTCGAGGTAAATGCGGGCGAGCGCGAGGTGGCGCAGGTACTCCTGCGTCGAGATTTCAATTCCGCCGAGTTGCGTGAAATAGGGCTTGAAGGTCCAGCAGAGGAAGCTCTGCAGACCGCCGCCGAGTGAACTTACTTCGTCCTGGAAGGCGCGGGTGCGCTCGAGGTGCTCGATGCGTTCGTCGAGCGATTCGTCGAAGCCGATGACCATGGTGGCGGTGGTCTTGAGGCCGGCTTCGAGGATGGCGCGCTGGGCGGCGAAGTACTCGGCGACGGTGTATTTGAATTTGGAGTGGCGGCGGCGGAAGTCTTCGGTGAGGATTTCCGAACCTCCGCCGGTGATCCAGCGCACGCCTGCCGCCTTGAATCGCGCGGCGGCTTCGGCGTAATTCAACTTAGCGTGGTCGGCGAGGTAGAGGAACTCGGCGATGGTGAGGGCGTAGAACTCTAATGTGTCGCCGTAGCGGTGACGAATAGCGGAGAAGAGGTCGCAGTAGTAGTCGAGCGGGAGATGCGGGTTGAAGCCGCCGTTGAATGCGGCGAGATCGCCGCCGAGCGCGAGCAGCTCGTCGAGTTTGGCGAAGACGGCCTCCTGCGACAGGACATAGCCGCCCTCCTGACCGGGAAGCTTGTAGAAGGCGCAGTAGTCGCATTGGGCGACGCACACGTTGGTGTAGTTGATAATGCGCATCACCATGTAGGTGGCGCGGTCCGGCGGGTGGAAGCAGGCGCGGACTTTCGAGGCGAGATCACGGAGTTCGGCGTCGGTAGCGTGCTGCCAGAGGTGGCGGGCGTCGGCGGGGGTGATTCGCTGGCCGGCGTGGATCTTTGCGGCGATCGCGTCAGTCGCGGGGTTGGCGAGGGTGGCCACATATTCATTGTATGGGGATCTGCCAGTCCCTCCACTCCGGTCGGGATGACGAATGTTTTGGGTGGTAGTGCGGACTGTTGCTAATCCCACGCCCAGACCGAGGGACATGGGGTACCCGGCGTACTTAGCCTGAGCAATCAACGTTTGGAGTAGCGTCTGATGGGCGATGACGCATGGGAGCCGCGACCGGACCTATTCGACCATCAGCATGACTTCGGTGGACTTGATGACGGCGGTGACTTGCTGGCCCACCTTGATATTCAGCTCTTCCACGCTCTGTCGAGTGATGACGCTTTCGATCAAGTTATCACCGACGCGAACGCCTACCTTCGCTGTGACAACGCCGAGGTTCACGGTTTCAACCGTCCCTCGCAATTGATTGCGCGCTGAGATTTTCATTCCCTGATTATAGAGAGCTTCGGAGTTCATCGAGCAGGCAGCATTTTTGCAGGCGCAATCGTTAGAGCGATAGGAGCTCCCGTCGGATGACGAGGTCAGGAGCCGCTCAGGGCTGGGGAGCGAAGGCGGCTCTGGTTGCGTGAGGAGGCGGCGCCAGAGCGGGTAATAGGCGCAGGGTCTGGAGTTGCTGCGGCAGATGCTTCCACTGGTCCTTTTTGAGGTGGAGGATGTCCTGATGGCGCTGGGCGCGGGCGAAGAAGTGCTCGATATCGGCGCGGATGGCGGGATCGATGGGTTGCAGGCTGGGGCGGGCTTCCGGTTGTGCTGCGGCGGGCTGAGCGGTTTGCGGTTGGGTTGCAGCAGGTTTGGGCGGCACCGGTGGGGCGGGGCGGGCATCATTGGCAGGCAGTGGGCCAGGCCACGGCGTGGACGGTGTTGGTGGAGGCGCAGCAGCACGCGGCTTGACCAGCAGGGCGAGGTAGCGGGCGTAGGTCTGGTCGGCGAGCGGGTAGGAGCCGGGCGCGGTGGGGTTGCCGGTGTCGAGGTTGACGGCGGGGAGTTGGAGCGAGGGGTGGTCGGCCGGTTCGGTGGACAGAGTAGTGATGGATTGCTGGTAGTGGTCGACCACGATGTCCATGCCGGAGAGGAAGGTCTTCTGGGCATCGGCACTGGGGACGCGGAGTGCGAGATCCTTGAGCGGGCCGACTTTGGGAATGAGTTTCAGGAAGAAGGCGAAGACACGGGTGAAGAAACCGGGCCGCTGGTAACTGTTGCCGAAGCGCTTCTGGTAGTCGGCCCGATTCATGCGATAGATGAGCTTCTTGGGGACGACGGTGGGTTCGGCCTGCTGCATCTGCTTGCCGAAATCGGCAACGGCCACCTGGGTCATCTTTGGCAGAAGGGTGCTGATGGTCCTGCGATAGGTCCCGATGGCCAGGTCTTCCTTGGTGAGGACCTGATTAAGCGGCACGCCGTAGGTGTCCTGGAAGGCCCGCTCGAAGACGGGCTTGGAGACCTGGAAGCCGATGAAATCATGGAAGGCCTCGGGCGCATAGCGCTGCTGCACCACCTCTAGAACGTCGAAACCGAACTCGGTCTGCAGATGGGCTTCCGGGTCCTGGTCATAGAGCACAACGGGACCGTAACGCTGGCGCAGGCGCGGATATTCGGTTGCGGTGGCGCGGTTCACGGCGGGGTGGCCGTAGGAGTCGGAGGTGTAGTGGGCGAGCGCGCCGAGGGCGAAGGCGTATTCATCCGGGTTCTGTGCTTCGCGGATGAGGCTCTCGACGAAGTCGCCGGAGCGGACGTAGTGGAGCATATCCGAGAGCAGCTTGCTGCCGAAGGGGTAGTAGCCAATGTCCTGAATGATGGCTCCGCCGTAGGCGTAGGCGTGGGCTTCTTTGATCTGTTCCGGAGTGATGCCGGGGTAGCGGCGCTGCAGCAGCGGAACGATGTGGGATTTCCAGGCGAGGTCGACCACCTGCTCATGCGAGAGGACGGAGTAGGCGTGGGCGGGCTGCGGCGGCACTACGAGAAGCAGAACGAGTGCGAGGGCGAGAAGGGCGCGACAGCGAGCGGAACGGTTTCGCATAGCGGGTCAGTTCGATGCACGAGCACAAGCTGGAGTCAGCGGATTATTCCATAGACGAGGCGCAATCCGCCTGCCCCAAAGCAGTGCAATCGCGACCGAGCGGCCTGGAGCGCGCAGTTGAAAGCATTTGGGCCTGCGGGAAACAGCAGTTATGCTGAAGCGGGAAGCATTTTCGCGATCGGTGTAGACCGTCCAACGATTGCTCTTGTGCCGAGAGATACTCCGTGACCTGAGTATCAGCGAACATGCTTTCAGCGCCCACGTTGCCGCTGCCCAGACCACATTGTCAGAGGAGAGGAATGTCAAACGAACAGCGGAATTTTCTTGCCCTTCCCTACGAAGAGCTGGAAGAGCTGAACCTGAAGGCGAAAGACCAGCGACGGAAGCGCGTAGCGGCCGACACGATACGCGAGGAGCGGTTGAAGTACCTGGCGGACGAAAAGCGCATCAAGGCAGTGACAGTGATGTTCAGCGACCTGGAAGGCCGCCTGCACATGCTGGACTACGACAAGAAGTTCCTGCTGAAGAGCTGGGACAATTTAACCTTTGACGGGTCGTCGATCCGCGGCTTTACAGCGCAGCGAGAGAGCGATCTGCGGCTGTTTCTGGACTGGGGCTCGTTCTACTGGGTGCCGGAGGACTACTTTGGCGGCGGCAAAGTAGTGGTGTTTGCCGACGTGATCGACAAGGGCGGCGCGCCCTATGCGGCCGATGTGCGCGGGGTGCTGAAGCAGTATGCCGATGACAAGTTCGCAAAGGACGGCTACACGCTGAACGCTGCGAACGAGATCGAGGGCTTCCTTTTCCAGGGGGTGGATGCGGAGCAGCACTTCTACCAGAAGCAGCGCTTCGACTACGTGAACACGGGCGGTTATTACCACTCGCTGCCCGGTGATCCGCTGCGGCAATTCATCGATACCGCGGCCGAGGTGCAGCGCGCGCTGGGCTTCGAGAACGAGAAGGACCACCCCGAGGTGGCGCCGTCGCAGTTCGAGATCAACTACAGCTACGGTGACGTGGTTGCGGCCGGCGACCAGATCCAGCTCTACAAGCTGATCTGCCGCCAAGTGGCGACCAAGCTGGGTTTCACGGCGAGCTTCCTGCCCAAGCCGGTGGTCGGCGTGAACGGCAGCGGCATGCATACGAACGTCTCGATCAGCAAGGGCAAGAAGAACCTGATGTGGGACCCGAAGGGGCAGGAAAAGCTGAGCGCCTTCGGATGGGGATTCATCGACAAGATCCTGACCCACGGCAACGACCTGTGCCTGCTGCTGAACGCGAGCGTGAATGCGTATCGCCGGCTGGATCCGCACTTTGAGGCGCCGAACCAGATCAAGGCCTCGGCGACGGATCGCGGGTCGATGGTGCGCATCCCGATCGGGAACGAGAAGAGCATGCGTGTGGAGGTACGGTCGGTAAGCCCGGATGCGAATCCGTACCTGGTGCTGTACTCCATCTTCAAGACCGGTCTGGACGGCACCACGTCGAAGATCGCGAACCTGCGCCAGGCGGAGCGCTATCTGCCGGACAACATCTATACGGCGCTGGCGGACTTCCGCAACGCGACCTGGACCACCAAGCTGCTGGGCGAGGATGTGAAGGCTCGCTATGCGGACCTGAAACAGGCTGCGGCGGACCGCTGTCCGCGCCTGCTGGGAACATTCGTGAAGGTGCCGGAGGTGCAGTACCACCACGATGTGTACAACCAGTATCTTTGGAACTTCTTCTAGAGCGGATTGCATTCGGAAGCTGGAACGGAGGGCAAGAGATTGCTCTCCGTTTTGTTTTGCTGGGCTGCGCGGGTCGTACGTCATTCGTAACCGTGTAATCACATCTTCCAATGCAAAGCGATCGGCTGGTCCGTATACTCGGGACGCGATAGAGCGACCGCGGGCATGAGCCGGCGGCCTGAGGCCCACGATGCGTTTGCTTTGCTGCCGTTTTGCCGCTGCCCTGCCGATTCTGATGCTCGTTGCCGTCCTCGCCCATGCCCAGGGCACGACGCAGTCCCAGACATACTTATTGCCGTCACAGGACCCTGGGGCGCCGGTCGGCTTCACCGTGAGTGTGCAGCCTGGGGCCTCTGTTCAGCTGCCCTCCCCGGCGCCTGGAGGGACGGTCACGCTCTATAACGGGACGACGGCAGTGGGATCGTCGGCAACGTTGAGCGCGAGCAGCGGCTTTACCAGGGCCGGCTTTGCGGAGGTCTTTGGAACGCCGGACCCGGCGGTAGCGGCGGCCGCTAGCGGAGCGGTGTGGGGCGACTTTAATGAGGATGGCGCACCGGACCTGCTGGTCTATGGACCCACTCCCGGATCTGGTGGGCAGCCGGCGTTGGCAGTGCAGGTCTTTGCGGGCAACGCGACCGACCTGCAGAATCTGACCTTCCCAGCCTTTGCACAGCTGGCGGCGCAGCAGTTGGGGCTGCAGATAACGACACTACCTGGGCAGGCGGTGGAAGTGCTGGATGTGGATGGCGACGGGCACCTGGACCTGCTGGCCGGCAACACGGTGGCTTATGGCAACGGAGATGGCACCTTCGGGCGGGTCGCCGTGCTGCCGATCCTGGCTTCCGGCTTCAACCAGACCTATGCGGTGGATATCGACGGCGATGGCAAGACGGATATCGTCGCGGTGAATACGCCGCCTGCCAACGGCAGTCCGGGTACAGTACAGTATGCGTTTACCGTCTTTCACAACGACAGCAGCGGGAACTTCACGGCAATGGGACCCTATCCGCTCGCTCCCTCGTTTACCGGAGGCACGTTTGCGAATACGTATTACAACGTCTTTGGCCTGAGTTTTGCGGACGTTAACGAAGACGGGCGGGTCGATGTGCTGTCGCAGAGCAATACCGTGCCAACGGGAAATACTGCGGAACCGGCCCGGCTGAACGTCATGCTGAATCTTGGAACGGGCTTCGGCGCGCCGAAGGCTATCGATACGAGCGCCATTTTCGACGAAGGAATCGTCTCGACTTCCTTTGCCGACCTGAATGGCGATGGGAAGATGGACCTGGTTTTCAGCTACCAGGCCAACACGATGAACAATGGCGTGGTCACGCTGCTGGGCAATGGCGACGGGACGTTTGCCGCGCCGGTGAACTTCACCATTGGAAGCACGCATACCGTCGGAAGTGCGCAACTGTCACTGGTGACGGAGGACGTCAATGGAGATGGGAAACCCGACATGGTGCTGGGCAGCGGCGTTCTGCTGCTGGGGAATGGCGACGGCACGCTGACGGCAGGAACGCCGCTGTTTACGAGCACGGCGGCGCCCGGGAACCCGCCCCCTGAGTATGCCCTGTTGACGGCGCCGCCGATTCCGGGCGGGGGAAATGCCTCATTCGTCGCGCTTTTCTTCATCAACTTGCAGGCTGGCGCGAACGCGGTGTTCATTCCGAATACCGGGGGCGGCGCCACGTTGAACCCTACGCTGCCGCCCGGTGAGTATTCGCTGACGGCACACTACTCGGGCGATGCAACGTATGCCGCATCGGTTTCGAACTTGCTGAACCTGACGGTGAATCCTGTCACATCGAGCGTATCCGTGGCAGCTTCGGCGAATCCCAGCTATACGGGCGAGAACGTGACGTTCACGGCGACGATTTCCGGCTTCAGCCCGGCCGGCTCGGTTGTCTTCTCGGATGGCTCTACGACCCTCGGCACTGGGGTGGTGAGCGCCGGAACTGCGAGCTACACAACGAGCTTTTCGAGCGCCGGGAGCCATACCATCACCGCGGCGTACAGCGGGGATGCGAATAACGTTGCGGCGAGCGGAACGCTGACACAGACAGTGAATGCGCCCCTCACCCTGGGAAGCGGCAGCGGCGGTTCCACATCGCTGACTGCGATCTCCGGCGAACCGGTCTCGACACAGGTGAGCGTGGCGGGGACGGCGGGATTCAGCGGGATGGTGAACTTCTCCTGCACCGGATTGCCGACTTATGCGGCGTGCAGTTTCGCCCCGGCGTCGGTGACCGTTTCCGACACGGCGGCTGCGACCACGACGCTGACTGTCTCGACTGGAGCGGCGACGACGGCGAGTGTGCGTGAGGGCGAATCATTGCGCGCTCTCACGGTTCTCGCCTGCGGGCTGCCGCTGCTGGGGCTGTTGACACTGCTGCCGGTAGCTCGGGGCAGGCGGCTGTTGCTGGGCGTGGGCTTCGTGCTGTTTGTCTCGGTGACGAGCCTGACGGGTTGCGGTGGCGGCCACTCTGCGCCATCGAACGGGACACCGAGCGGAACTAAAACGGCTCCGGGCACCTACACCTTCAACGTGGTTGCCACCTCGGGTGCGGTATCTTCAACGGCGAGCTACAGCCTGACTGTGCAGTAACGTTCCTGGTCCGGCCGCAAGCAGACGCACGCGACACTGCTGACGCGAGTTTCCCTCTATCTCCATGCGCGGGCGCAGGTTGGAGTGCCGCGCCGTCCCTGATACAACAAGAACACGACACGGCTGAGGCGGTCGCCAGACGGCGCAGCCCCTCTGCTCATTCTTGTGACAGGCAGGTACAGACGAGGCGATGGAGACGCGTGCGGAGGTCACGAAGGATGCGAACCGGCGGCTGCGCGTGGCAATTGCGGGCTTTGGCACGGTGGGCTCGGCCGTGGCGCGCATCCTGATCGAGCAGGGCGCTGCTTCCTCGTTTGAGCTGGCGTACATCCTGAATCGCCGCATTGCCAAGAAGCGCGTGGACTGGATGCCGGGTTCCGTGCGCTGGACGGACGACATCGACGAGGTGCTGGACTCCGACGTTGATGTGTTTGTGGAGTTGATGGGCGGGCTCGACCCGGCGGGGACGTGGGTGCGGCGCGCGCTGGCGAGCGGCAAATCCGTGGTGACGGCGAACAAGGCGCTGATTGCCGCAGAGGGCGTCGCGCTGAGCGAGCTGGCGTGCCGGCATCGGCAGCACCTGGCGTATGGCGCCTCGGTGGCGGGTGGCGTGCCGGTGCTCTCCGGATTGCAAGAGGGGCTGGCGGGCGACCAACTGGTGCGCGTGAGCGGAATCCTGAACGGGACGTGCAATTACATCCTGACGCGCATGGAAGATGCCGGCTTGTCGTTTGCGGACGCTCTGCTCGAAGCGCAGCGTGCGGGCTTTGCCGAGGCGGACCCGAGCGCCGATGTGGATGGATACGATGCGCGCGCGAAGATCACGATTCTGAGCCGCGTAGCGCTGGGTGCGGATGTGGATCTGGAGACGGTGCTGTGCCGGTCGATCCGGCCGATTACGGCGGTGGACCTGCGCTATGCGGTAGAGCTGGGCTGCACTATCCGGCAGATCTCGCATGCAGAGGTAAAGGACAATGAGCTGCACATTGCGGTGCAGCCGATGCTGGTGGAGCGCGCTCTGCCGCATGCGCGCGTGGTGGGAGCGCAGAACATCGTGGTGAGCACGGGCCGCTACGGCGGGGAGACGACCTTCTCCGGCAACGGGGCGGGCGGCAATCCAACGGCGGTGGCGGTGGTGAGCGATCTGGTGGCCTTGGCGCGGCTGGGCACGACGTCGTCCGAGTCGATGAGTCCGGCGCTGAAGAAGATGGTGGCGTCGAGCCAGTTCGTGATGCCGCACTATACGCGCTATCTGGTGCGCGACCGGCCGGGCATTCTGGCGGCCATCTCGCAGGTGCTGGCGACGTATGCGATCAACGTGGATGCGGTGTTGCAGTTGCCGGGGCACTCGCGTGAGGCGCTGCCGTTTGCCATCACGCTGGAGCCGTCGAGCCAGCAGGCGCTGGATGCGGCTATGGCGGAGATTGGCAAGCTGCATTTCCTGGCGCAGCCGCCGCTGTGTTTGCCCATCCTGAGGAAGCGCGCGTGACGCATCTGCACTGCATTGGTCCCGCATGCGGGACAACATTCGACCTGCACACGCCGTTGATGGCTTGCCCGAAGTGTGGCGAACTGCTGGAGGTGGCGATCGATGCGCCGCAGGCGGATGCGGCGGCGCTGAAGACGCTGTGGTCGGAGCGACGGCGGTCGTTTGCGGCGGTCGATGCGAGCGGGGTGTGGCGCTTTCGCGAAGCGCTGCCGCAATATGCAGCCGAGCATGTGGTGACCTTGCGCGAGGGCAATGTGCCGATGGTGCGCGCACAGCGGGCGGCGGAGTTTGCCGGCGTGACGCGGCTGCATTTCAAGCATCTGGGCTGGAACCCGACGGGCTGCTTCAAGGACCTGGGGATGACGACGGGCATGACCGAGGCACGCTACCTGGGCGCGAAGGTGGTGGCCTGCGCGTCGACGGGCAACACGGCGGCGTCGCTGGCGGCATATGCGGCGCGCGCTGGCGTGGTGGGGCGCGTGTATCTGCCGGCGGGGCAGGTCTCGATGAACAAGCTGGCGCAGGCGCTGGACTTTGGCGCGGAGATTGTGGAGGTCGCGGGCAGCTTCGACGATGCACTGAACATGCTGCTGGCGCTGCCGCCGGAGGAGGTCTACTTCCTGAACTCGGTGAATCCGGTCCGCATCGAGGGGCAGAAGACCTGCATGTATGAGGTGATGGAGGAGCGCGGCTGGCGCGCGCCGGATTATCTGGTGGTGCCGGGCGGGAATCTGGGGAACAGCGCGTCATTTGGAAAAGCATTTGATGAATTGCTGCGCTGGGGACTGATCGAGCGGGCGCCCAAGCTGATCGTGGTGCAGGCCGCAGGCGCGAATCCTTTTGCGCGGGTGTGGCGGGAGCGGGCGAAGAACCCCGAGGCGGTGCTCAAGCCCCTCGATCCGGAGACACGCGCCACGGCAATTCGCATTGGCAATCCGCGCTCGTGGCGGAAGGCGCTGCATGGTGTGGAGTCGACGGGTGGATGCGTGATCGCCGTGACGGACGAGGAGATTGGCGAGGCGAAGGCGGCGATCGGACGCGATGGCATTGGGTGCGAACCGGCATCGGCGACGACGCTGGCGGGGCTGAAGAAACTGCGCGAGGCGGGCATGGTGGAGCGCGATGCTGAGGTGGTGGCGATGCTGACCGGCCATGGGTTGAAGGATACGGCTTACATTCTGGAGCAGCATGGGGCCGGCAGCCAGGGCCAGCAAGAGGGGCACTGAGGACAAGGATGTCAGACACGCTGCCTATCGAGTCATTGCCGCTTGGCGTGGAGCCGGCGGAGATCCATGTCCCGGGATCGATTGCGAACCTGGGGCCGGGCTTCGACACGCTTGCCGTCGCGGTGAATCTTTACCTGAGCCTGCTGGTGGAGCGGCGCGAGGGGCTGGATGGCGTCACATTTGAGTTCGTGGCTTGCGAGCCGATGGGCGAGAACCTGATTGCCGCGGCGTATGCGCAATTGCGTGAGGAGTATGCGCGGCCGCTGCCGTCGATCCATGTGGAGGTGCGGAGCCAGATCCCGCCGCGGTCCGGGCTGGGCTCGAGCGCAGCGGCAACGGTCGCAGGATTGCGGTTGTTCGAAGTGGTGAGCGGGGTGGCACTGGGGCCGACTCCGCTGCTGGCTGTAGCCGCGGCGCTGGAGGGCCATGCGGACAACGTCTCTGCGGCAATGCTGGGCGGGCTGACGGTGAGCTGCCAGACGGATGATGGAGGCGTGACCGCGGTGAGTTTGCCGTGGCCGCCGGCGATACGGCTGCTGGTGCTGACGCCGAATTATGCATTGACGACGAAGCGGGCGCGCGAGGTGCTGCCGGCCCAGGTGCCCTTTCGCGATGCAGTGAGCAACATGCAGCGCGTGGCGTTGTTGCTGTGCGCGCTGGAGAGCGAGCATCCGCAGAGTTTGCGGGAAGCGATGCTGGACAAGCTGCACCAACCGTATCGCAAGGACATTGTGCCGGGCCTGGCGGAGCTGCTGGAGCTGGAGCATCCGAAGCTGCTGGGGGTGTGCCTGAGCGGCGCGGGGCCATCGCTGCTGGCGCTGACGCTGGGCGAGTCAGTCGAGGTGAAGCAGTTGGTGGAAGAGACCTATCGCAGGACTGGCAATACCTTCACGACGCGGTGGCTTAAGGGCGAGCAGCCGTTTCCATGAGCAATTGCTGCATGGGTGCGGGGCGATCCGTGTAGTGCAGGCGGGGCAGGTCTTCTACGGCACGGCGCAGTGTGGTCTCCCAGCGGGCGTGCAGCTCGAGCAGCTCAGGATCGTCGGCGGCGAAGCGGCGGTATTCGGTGAAATCGAGTGAGCCGTCGCGGTAGACGAGCAACTCGAGCGGTGGACCTACGGTGACGTTCGAGCGAATAGTGGCATCGAAGGAGAGCATGGCGTAGAGCGCGGCGACGTCCAGCGGCGTCTTGTCATAGACGATGCCGCGGTCGAGGATGGGGCGGCCGTATTTCGCTTCGCCGATCTGGAGATAGGGCGAATCCTGGGTGGCGCTGAGCGGGTTGCCCTGCGGGTAGATGCAGTAGAGCGCGGTGGGTCCGCCTTTGACCTGGCCGCCGAGCAGGAGATGGATGTTGAAGTTATAGTCGTCGCGCTCCAGTGCGGCGCGGTCGAGATCGGAGACGCGGCGCACGGCATCGCCGACAGTACGGGCGGCAGCATACATGGAGTCGGCCTGGGCGAGTCCCCTGCCCTGTTGGAAGTCGTCCTGTATCAGGGTGATGGTGGATTGGGTGAGCGAGAGGCTACCGCTGGTGAGCAACACGAAGGCGCGCTCGCCGGGGAGGACGAAGCTGTGCATCTTGCGACAGACGTTGACCTGGTCATAGCCCGCGTTGGTGCGGGAGTCGGAAGCCATGACGAGGCCCTCCCGAGTCATGATGCCGAGGCAGTAGGTCATGGGGTCCATCCTCTCCCAGGCGGGACAGAAATGCTACCGTAAGGGCGAGAAAAGGAGAAAAGCGGGCACTGAAGCCGTCGTTCATGGCATCCTAAATTCCCCAGAGCCATGCGCTCCCCGGTTTAGGTACGACCGCGCAAGACCCGCTCCGACCCGCGTCGCTCGAAGCGAGCTGAACTCCATAGATGGAAGGGCACAGCTTCGCCGATGAAGATTCGCCTGGGATACGACATCGCGTTTGAGACGCCGCAGGAGGTAGCTGTGGTGGCGATGCTGCACGTACATCCCACGCGCGCCGCCGATCTGCTGGAGCCGGACGAGCTGGAAACCAATGCGGGCGTGACGAAG
>JAUTWX010000534.1 GCA_030838385.1 Acidobacteriaceae bacterium | reverse complement strand
GCATGACCACCACGCCGCGATATACAGATGAACACGCACGCGCGGGGCTTGCCACGCATTTTCCTGAGATTGAGACCTGGGAAAACCAGTTTCGCGGCTACGAGATCGTCATCGACAACCCCGAGTTCACCTCGGTCTGCCCCAAGACCGGCCTGCCAGACGCCGGGATCGTCACACTCCGCTATATGCCGCGGGAGCGTTGCCTTGAGCTGAAGTCCTTCAAAGAGTATCTGTTCTGCTACCGCAACCTGGGCATCTTTCAGGAGAACGTCGTGAACCAGGTGCTGGACGATGTAGTGAGGGCCTGCGATCCGGAGTGGGCCGAGGTAAAGGGTGACTTCCGGCCCCGTGGCGGCCTATCGACCGTCGTGACTGCACGCTGGCCGCGGCCGGCGAGTACGCGCTAGCGGTGAGTCAGAAGAGAAGTTCAGCATTCCCCTGGTTGAGCGGCGCTTCGCGCCGATATTGAACGATAGATACAGCAGGTCCTTCACTCACCTTCGGTTACGTTCAGGATGACGAATCGATTCGAAGAATTAACAATTCACCACACTCGACCGATTGTCGATCCATAGATGCTGATGCAGCCCGACGAGCACCCACGATACGGCCATGCGGCATGGGCGCTCGGTCTGCTGACCGCACTGAATCTTTTTAACTTCATCGATCGTTACGTGCTGCCCGGAGTGCAGCCGCTGGTGCAGCATGAGTTCCACGCCAGCGATGAGCGGATGGGTGCGCTCACCTATGCGTTCTTCATCACCTACATGCTGGCGGCGCCGCTGACCGGATGGCTGGGCGATAGGGTGGCACGCAAGCCACTGGTCGTCGCCGGGGCGCTGCTGTGGAGCGTCGCTACGCTGCTGACCGCCACAGTGCACAGTTACGGCCAGCTCTATTTCCGTCACGCCGTCGTCGGCATCGGTGAAGCGACCTTCAGCGTATTCGCGCCGGCCATGATCGCCGATATGTATCCGGAGCGGATGCGCAATAAAGTGCTGAGCATCTTCTATCTCAGCATTCCGGTGGGCGCGGCCCTGGGCTATCTGATTGCCGGACAACTTGGCTCGAGCTATGGGTGGCGCATGCCCTTCCTGGTAAGCGCAGCGCCGGGTGTGCTGATCGCGGTGCTCATCCTCTTCTTTGTTCGGGAGCCCGAGCGCGGTTCTGCAGATCGTCTTCAGGCCACGCCGAGGCGCGCGACGATCGCGGGCGTCTTCACCAACCCCGCATATTGGACCGCGACGCTGGGCATGGCCATGCTGGTCTTCACCATGGGAGGCATCTCGGTCTGGCTGCCGACGTTCCTCTCCCGCGTGGAAGGCTACTCGCTCTCGCGTGCGAATCAGCTTCTGGGCGGCGTGACTGTCATCGACGGCATCCTGGGAACGATCGTTGGCGGATGGATTGCACAACGCTGGCTGCGAACGAATCATCGTGCACTCTATCTGGTCTCCGCATGGAGCGCCGTTCTCACGCTGCCGGCTGCGGTGATGGTCTTCTTCGGACCGCGCTCGCTGCTTGTCCCTTCGATCCTGCTCGCGGAGTTCTTCCTCTTCCTCAACACCGGTCCGTTGAATACCGCAATCGTCAACTCCGTCTCTGCGGTGGTGCGATCGTTTGCCATCGCGCTCAATCTGTTTCTGATTCACGCGCTCGGCGATGCTCCTTCACCCAGACTGATCGGCGCAATCTCTGACCGGCATGGGCTGCGGCTTGGTCTCGGGCTCACGCTGGTGACGCTCGTGCTCTCTGCGTCGATTCTGTTCGCGGGTGCGCGATTTGCCCCGCCCCTCCCACCGGAGGAAGAGGCCGGCACGTGATGGCGTTGCGGGTGGTTGGGATTGCGGTGGGGTGGGGAGTTGCGTTGCTGTGGACGACTCGAGCCAGCGCCTGGATGCGTGGCATATCGCGGCTGCCGAATCTGCTGGAGTTGGCGCCAGCTCCGGCGCGCGGATCGGTAAGTGTGATTGTTCCGGCGCGGAACGAGGGTCCTGGCGTCGCGGCCGGGCTCCGTTCTCTCCTGGCGTCAAAGGGCGTGGACATCGAGGTGATCGCTGTTGATGACCGCTCGACCGATGACACCGGCGCGACCATGGATGCGTTACAGACGGATGCGCTGGAACAGGAGGCGCGTGCGAGCCGTGTGCGTTATGCGGTGGAGCATGTGGACGAATTGCCTGCAGGGTGGCTGGGCAAGCCGCATGCGATGGCGCGCGGGGCGGCGCTGGCGACAGGCGAGTGGCTGCTGTTCACGGATGCCGACGTGGTCTTCGCCGAGGACACGCTGGCGCGTGCGCTGAGCTACGTCGAGCGCGAGGGCGGCGATCATCTGCTGGTGGTGCCGACGGTGGTGGCGCAGAGCGCAGGGGAGGCGATGATGCTTCCCTTCCTGCATGTGCTGTCGATCTGGGGGCCGCGACTGTGGCGCGTGGCCGATCCGCACTCGCGCGATGCGATCGGGGTTGGAGCATTCAACCTGATGCGGCGGTCGACCTACGAGGCGGTGGGCGGTTGGGAGCGGCTGCGCATGGAGGTGATTGAGGATGTGCGGATCGGCTACCTCATCAAGGGGGCGGGGTTTGCCTCGCGCGTGGTGACGGGGTACAACCTGGTGCGCATCCGCTGGGCGCGTGGCGCTTGGGGCGTGGTGACCAACCTTACCAAGAACGTCTTCGCCGCTTTCCGCTTCCGCATCGGCTTGATGGTCGGGGGAACCGTGGCAACTGCGATCATGTGTCTGCTGCCGTTTGCCGGTCTCGTGCTCGGTATTGGTTGGGATCGCGCGTGGCTGTGGCCGAGCCTGGTGTCACTGACCGCGCTGGCTGCGCTCTATTGGCGCTACCGGCGCTTTGCGGATCCGAGCGGCGCGCCGATGCTATGGCTGCTAGCCTTTCCTGCGGCGGCTCTCGTGTTCATTTACGCGATGGTGCGGTCGACGGTGCTGACGCTGATGCGTGGCGGCGTGGTGTGGCGAGGCACGTTCTATCCGCTGCGTGAGCTGCGCGCGCACGCAGGCCCGTTTCGCTAGCGCGTGGCGCGGAAGACGCTGAAGTGGTGGTTGCCGCTGAGCGATGGGTCGTGCAGCGGAGCTTTGCCTTGTTCGGCGCCGAAGCCGACGAGCAGCGCGGGGTTGGGATGGAACTTCTCTGCGCCGCCGTGCAGTTGGCGTGCATTGCTCAGGTAGATCAGGCTTCGATCGTTCACGCTGTGAACGGTGCCGCGCAGCTCGATGTCCTTGCCGCGAAGTGCGCTCAAGTCACCGACGTCGCGTGTGTCCTGGGGCAGACTGGCGATGGTGAAGCGGCAGTCCGCGTCGCTGGTCTCGGCGCTGCAGGTGTCGAGGAAGCGGGTACCATCGCGCAGTTGGGCGATGTCGTAGACGTGCGCGGTGATGCAGATGTCCTTACCGGCGTAGCGTGCAGCATCTGCAGCAGGATGGCACGCGTGTGTAG
>JAUTWX010000527.1 GCA_030838385.1 Acidobacteriaceae bacterium | reverse complement strand
GGCGGTCACGGTGGGGGTGAAGTCGCGGCCGTGTGTGACGTTGCGGAAGTGATAGTCGAGTTCGTTCGCGCCAGCGACCATGTTGGTGCGGCCTTCGAGTGCGGTGTCGAGCACGACCGTGAGTCCGTCGCCCAGAGGCGTCTTGGCGGCGGTAAGGCCGACCGGACCGAGATAGCCGGCAGGGCCCTTGAACCAGGCCTCCAGCTCCTCCGCGCCCATGTAGCGCAGTTCGCGTGCGCCGGTGATGGCGACCAGCTTCGTCTCGTTCACAGAGTGGTCACCGCGCAGGAAGACAGCGAGCGGCTTCCATTTCCCGTCCTTCGCAAGAGTCATGTAGGCCAGCACCTTGATGTCGTGCTGGGGCAGCATGTTGAGGAAGGCGACGATGTCCGCGATAGCGGCCTTGCCGGGGGTGTGGATGCGCTCCGGCTTGCCATCGGCGGTGGGGGCCAGATCTTCGACCGGCGCAAGGCGGGAAATCGCCTTCTCGATATTTGCGGCGTAGCCGCACTGTGCGCAGGAGGCGATCAGGTCCTCGCCGGCGTCGCTGTAGACCATGAACTCCTGCGATCCGGAGCCGCCCATGGCGCCGGAGTCCGCCTCAACCACGACGAAGGAGAGGCCGCAGCGGGCGAAGATGGCGCGGTAGGTCTGGTCGTGCTTGCGATAGCTCTCGTCCAACCCGGCGGCATCGATGTCGAAGGAGTAAGCGTCCTTCATGGTGAACTGGCGCACGCGCAAGAGGCCGGATTTGGGACGTGGTTCGTCGCGGAACTTGGTTTGAATCTGATACCAGATCTGCGGTAGCTGTTTGTAGCTGCGCAGCTCGTTGCGCGCGATGGAGGTCATGATCTCTTCGTGGGTCATGCCGAGGCACATTTCGGCGCCCTTGCGGTCCTTCAGGCGGAACAGGTTGTCGCCGAAGATGGTCCAGCGGCCACTCTCCTCCAAGGGCTCGCGCGGCAGCAGCGCGGGCAGGAAGAACTCCTGACCAATGCGATCCATCTCCTGGCGCACGATCGCGATGATCTTGTTCAGCGAGCGCTGGCCGAGGAAGAGATACGAGTACAGGCCGGCGCTGACCTGGCGGATGTAGCCGGAGCGGAGCAGGAACTTGTGGCTGGCGACCTCGGCATCGGCGGGCGCTTCACGGAGCGTGGGGATAAAGAGCTTGGACCAACGGTGCATGCGGATAGGGATCTCGTGTTCTTTCGGCTCTTGTCTTGTGTTTCGAGCGGTACCGACAGTGTATCGAAGCGTGGCCAGCGGGGCGTGCCTAGCGGAGTCGCTTGCGGAGCCACTTGTCCTGGGCCCAGAGGACCAGCTCCACGCCGAGAAACACGGCGGCAACCGGAAGGAGCCGAATGGCGAGCGCTCCCGCCCAGATGGTGGCATAGTCATGAGCGATCTCCCACGCGCCGCAGGCGAGTCCGGCGACGAGACAGATGCCTCCGACCCAGCGGCGAAAGGCGGGTCCGATCTCGCCGCGAGGTGCGAATTCCGGACGGTTCACGGTAAGCAGTGGCTGCCCGGCTCGACCTTCGTGATCGAAGACAACGCAGCGCATGGTGGGATATCGCTCCACCCGATCGCGTGCGAAGTCTTCGGCCTCCTGTCGTGAATCTGAGATGGTGCAGATTTGCCGGCTCGGGTTCGGCGCTGGTGTGTTGTCCGGCTGTTTTGCCGCGCCTGTGCGTGCGTCCTCGCAGAGGACCGCGAACTCACCGTGGCTCATGCGATCGCTCCAGACCGGTGGGTGTGCTCTGTCCTCAAAGATCGGAACGGTGCGGAGCATATATTGCTGAGAGGATGGTACGGCAGCCAGGCTGGTGGCCGCGCTCACGATGGTAAGGGATGCGGGCAGGGCGAATGCCGCATAGCTGCATCCCAAGGACAGGATAGTCGGAGGAGTTTCGGACGCATGCGTGGTCAAGAGCGACGGGGCAGTCGGTGCATTTGTCTGATCATCGCGGTGGCTTGCGCCCTCCCGCTGGTGTTGGCTGGCTGCGGCAGCAGCGGGCCGCCGGACTTTGCGCTTTCGCTGGCCAGCGGCCAGACGGCGACGGCCACCATCACGCAGGGCGGCACAACCCCCATTGTCTTCCAGGTGGCGGGGGTGAAGGGCTCGGCAGGCAGCATCACGCTGGTGCTAAGCGGGCTGCCGCCTGGGGTGGGTGTCGCGCCGGGCTCCGCCACGGTGGGCATCGGGTCGCCACAGACCTTCGTGCTGAATGCGGCGTCCACCGCTCTGGTGACCCCCGCGCCGGTCACGCTAACCGCGACGGGCGTATCGGGCAATCCGCTGGATTCGAGCTCGATCACTCACACGCAAACGCTGACGCTGTCCGTGGTGGCCCCGGCAGCGCCTTAAATATTTTAAGACGCTTTAGTGTGCCGGAACGGTGGTGTCGCTATCCGGCAGCGGTACGTAATGCCCGTCGCGGAAGCGCAGGCGTTCCACGCTGGTGTAGGGGATGGCCGCGGGCGCGGCAGGCGGCTCCGGCTTCTGTTTGCCGTGGACGCGGGCGGCCTTTGCGGGCTTCGCTGTGTCGGTCGCCGGCGGGGGCTGGGTGCCGCTGCCGGTGAGCACCAGATCGTCGTAGTCCTGGCCGGGAACTGCGGTGAAGGTGTCGGCACGCTGCCAGGCGTAGCAGGGATCGCGCAGCGGGCTATCAGGACCGCAGGCGTTGCGGTTGCTGTAGGCAGTCTCCCCAGTGAAGGCGCGCACGACGTCCTCTTGCCAAGGCACCAACAGGCTGAGAGTAGTGCTCGAAAAGTCGCTTGCCTCCGTATGGCTCTCCATCCGGATGCCATGCAGGTCATTGCCCAATGTGACCAGCTTGATGGCGGGAGGAAGGCCGCGGCTGCCGGCCAGGTCCACGGCATCGTTCTGATCCTCCAGCAGCCAGGTGTTCAGGCGGCGGGTGAAGACGGCCATGCCAATGACCGGCCGGCACATGAGGCAGTTGAACGAGTCGTCGCCGGGGCGGCCAGGCTTGTCGCTGCGATGTGGCACAGCCGCAGTGACAACTACGTGGCGCGGATGGCCGGCCTGGAGGTAGCCAATGTCGAAGATCACAACGATATCAACCGGGTCCTTGGGCGCGAACCAGGAGCCGGTGATATCGACGGAGGGATGGTCGGGCAGGTTGGCGCGCGCAGTTTGCGTAGCGGGATCGTAGCGGCCATACCAGTGCTGCATGGCATCCGCGAGTACGAAAAGCCGCGGCGCTTCCACCGGGGCAGGTTTGCGCTGGCACCCGCCAAGCAGCAACAGGGCCGCCGCAAAGGCAGCGATGGGAC
>JAUTWX010000509.1 GCA_030838385.1 Acidobacteriaceae bacterium | reverse complement strand
GTCATGTGCCATGCGTCCACCTGAGCGTCTGTGGGGGCCTGATCCGCATTTTCGATCTCCTTCTCGACGCGAGCAAGAGCCAACCGCACTGCGTTCAGGTTTGGTGGTCCTGTGGGTCCTCCACGACCACCACCATTGCCACGGTCTCCGCGCACGCCTCCACCGGAGATCGCATCGAGCTTAGACTCGATCGAATCTCCGGCGGCGGCTACAGGAGCCTGACTCGCACGCGCCTTGAGCTGATCGCGCAGTACCCTTATCTCGTGCATAGCAGAGGTTGCGCGCACGATGTCGTCGTAAATGGTCTTCGCGACGGTGAATTGCTCTTCAAGCTCAGTTCTCGACGTCTTCACGCGCGGATCCATCACGATCTTCAGCGGCTCGGAGAGCGTCTTGCCCCCCGCAACCAAGCGCACCGTATACATGTCGGGCATCACCCACGGAGCGGTTGAGACGGACGGTGTGTTGTACGGCACCGCCTGCTCCGCGTCCGGCCCGGTGGACATACCTGAAACCTGCGGATATTGCATGTCCCACAGAAAGCGGTGGTGCCCCGGCGCAGCCGAGAGCACGCGCGCCCGACGCGCCCACAACGTGGGATCCGGATAGCGTGGATCGAGCGGCGGAACAGGATCGTCGCTCTTGATGCGTGCAATCAACTGGCCTTTGCTGTCGGCGATCTCAAGCATCACCACACCCGAGCACTTTGGGCCGAGATAGTAGTCGATAATGGCGCCGTCAGGCGGGTTCTCGCCAGTAGCCATATCAGGGGGCCACGGAGTGGGCGGATTCATACCGTTGCGGATGCGAATGGCTGTCTGCGGTGCGTAGAGGTGTGCGTTTTCGCCGGCGAGCTTCGCGGCAATCTGGCGCAGCGGAGTGACGTCGTCGAGAATGAGGAAGCCGCGGCCATGGGTTCCGGCGATCAGGTCATCGTCCTTCACCTGCAGGTCGCGGACCGAGCTTGCGGGCATATTGAGGCGAAGCGATTGCCAGTGATCTCCGTCATCGAACGAAACATACACCTGCGTCTCCGTGCCGGTATAGAGCAGACCCTTGCGTTTGGGGTCTTCGCGCAGGGTGCTGGTAGCCGCGCCGTCGGGAATGCCGTTGTTGATCTGCGTCCACGTCTTGCCGCCGTCGTGCGTGCGGAAAAGATGCGGGCGCATGTCGTCGAGACGGAGCGTGTTCACCGCGGCGTAGGCCGTCTGGGCGTCGAAGTGGCCCGCGTCCATGTTAAAGACCTTCCAGAACGGCTTCAGCTCAGGCGGCGTGACGTTGTTCCAGTGCGCACCCCCGTCGGACGTGGTCCAGATGAGACCATCGTCCGTGCCCGCCCAGAGACGATCACCGTTCAGTGCCGACAAGCCAAGCGAATAGATCACGCCGCGGCGAGTTGGCGTGGCGGCCGGCATATCTTTGTAGCCTGCAACCGCCGCCGGAATCTCCCACGTCTCACGGCTCAGGTCGGGGCTCACCTCTTTCCAGTGCTTGCCGCCGTCTTCGGTCAGCCACAACGTGTTCGTCGCGAAATAAAGTTTGTGGGGATCGGCTGGGGAAAACTGCAACGGCTGCGTGCGCAGAACACGGTAGCTGCGCAGTGGCTTCGGTTCCACGCTTTGTATCTGGCCGGTGCGGCGGTCGTAGCGCGTAACCTTGCCACCGTAGACGATGTCTGGATTGAGCGGGTCGGGGGCGGCGTAACCATACTCCTCTATGCCGGCCGGATGCCAGTCATGGAAAGTGATACGGCCGTCGTTGCTGCGGCTATCGACGCAGGCTGAGCCGGAGTCCTGCTGCCCGCCACAGACCCGGTATGGAAACGCGTTGTCCGCAGTAACGTGATAGACCTGCGCGGTGGCCTGGTTGAACCACTGCGTCCAGGTCTCGCCTCCGTTCTGCGAGATGATCACGCCCTGATCGCTGGCGAGCGCGATGATCTTCGTGTTGTTCGGGTTGACGAAGACGTTCTGGTAGTCGTCGCCGCCCGGAGCTCCACGCAGGCCGTACCAGGTCTTGCCGGCGTCGGTGGACTTCCAGGTAACAACGCTGGCTACGTAAACCGTGTCGGGATCCTTGGGGTCAACCTTCGGCACGGGGACATCGCCTCCGCCAATTCGGGCTTCCGGGCGTGGGTCATTCACCGGCGCATGGATCCAATTCACGCCCCCATCATCCGACCGGTAGAGGCCAACCGTCGCATGCGTAGTGCCGAGGGCGGCATAGATGCGTCGCGAGTCGCTTGGTGAGATCGTCAACTGCACCTGCAGAATGTCCTCTGGCAGACCACCTCCGGTAAGCTTGGCCCAGGTGTCGCCGCCGTCGGCGGAACAATACAGCCCTCCCTCGGCACCCACGAACGATCCGTTTTCCCACGGAGCTTCCTGCCGCTGCCACATGCCCGCGAAGACGATGTTCGGGTGCTGCGGATCGATCTGCACCTCAGACGCGCCGGTGCGGTTATTGGTAAACAGCACGCGTTTGAAGGTCTTGCCGCCGTCAAGTGTGCGGTACAGGCCACGCTCTTCGTTGGGTCCGTATGGGTGGCCGGTGACCGCCACGAAAACCCGATTGGGATCCTTCGGGTCGATAGCGACCTGACCGATCTGCTGGCCCTCATGCAATCCTTCAAGGTGTATCCATGTCTTTCCCGCATCGGTGGATTTATATACGCCGTCGCCAGTCGAGAGATCAGGCCGCTGCAGGCCCTCACCGCTGCCCACGTAGACGATATTTGGGTCGCTCTCCGACACGGCAATTGAGCCAATGGAGCCGGTCGGCTCACCGTCCCAGACGCTGTGCCACGTCGCCCCGGCGTCAGTCGTCTTCCACACGCCACCGTTCACAGCACCGAGGTAGAAGGTGGCTGGCTCGCTGGGTACACCAGCCAGAGCGCGCGTACGACCTGCTCGCATCGGGCCGATCTCGCGCCATTTCATGTCCGAATACAGCTTTGGATCGACCTGACCGTGTGCCGCTAGGGTGACTGACAGGATAGATGCAACGAGAAGGAAGATGCGGCGGCGTACGTTCATGACTCTCCTAAGAAATCGTTGGCATAGGCGGGATTCTGACTTAGTCGATGGCTGCGGATACAACGGTGACGAATGAGGCTGGGCAAAGGTCTGAGCAGCAGAAGCGAAGATGTCCTGCTGCAAACGGTAAATGCGGTGCGAAGTTCTAGGTTATAAGGGATACCATGCTCACGGCAAAAGAAACTTATGCTGTGCCGCCGCCGTATAGTATGCGTACCGCATGGCGACCCTCTCCGCGATGACTTTGCTCGATCTTTGCTCGTATCTCGGACTCGGCGCCGTGGGTGCAGTGACAGTGAACCTGCTGCTCGGCATGCTGATGTCACTGCGTTATAGCCCACTGCGGCATTGGCCGCACCTCCACATCAACCTGTTCGCGCTGCATCAGTGGACGGCTTACATCGCCGTCTTCCTCACCCTCTCGCACCCGGCGGTACTGCTGTTTCTGCATACGCCTCATTTCGGATGGATGGATGTGCTGTGGCCCACTCACTCGTATCTACAGCCGAAATTGAACATGGCCGGAGCGGGCGCGCTGTATCTCATCGTGCTGGTACTGGTCTCGTCCTTGCTCCGAGCAAAGATCGGCCGGCCTTTGTGGCGTGGCCTGCATTATCTCGTCTTTCCTTGTGCCGCGTTGCTGTTTCTGCACAGCATCCTGACAGATCCCAATCTGAAGGATGGACATCCCGACCTTCTTGATGGAGGGAAAGTCTTTGTAGAAATTTCGTCACTCTTCAGCCTAGCTGCGACAACGATGCGAATTCGCTTGCGCGGAAGAGGATTTCGCTACAAGTGAAAGGTACAGTTCGGTTCACGAGGTTGCGATTAGCAACAACTTGCAAATGATGAGATTATGGCCGAATCTGATCGGTTTGCGACTTCCGCCGAGATGCTTCGTATAACACCCGCCGCCACGAACTTTGCACCATCACGGATCGTCATCAGGAGGACCTTGGGACCGGGCGAAGACCCAGTTGGTTTGCTCCAGAATCCCTGTTGGTCGCGGCAATGAGGCGAGCAACTGTGCGAAGCGCGCGGGAACTGCCTAACCGTTCAAACTCCCGTTCCTGCAGGACGCGCAAAAGTTTGGGCTGCAGATCAATGGGAATTGCACTGATTTCATCAAGGAAGATGGTTCCTTGCGATGCCAGCTCAAAACGGCCTATGCGCTGCGCGATCGCTTCGGTGAACGCCCCCTTCTCATGCCCAAATAACTCGCTTTCGAGTAAGCCGATTGGAATCGCTGCGCAATTCAGCTTGACGAATGCGTTGTTGCTCATAGCATCTCCCGGTTCTGTCAGCCCGCACTCCTGGCCTCCGCCTCCCCGCACTCCTGGCCTCCGCCTCTATGACCGCCGGTCCAACGGGTGCTGCTGGGAATCTCCTGGCGACCGGTCTCCTTCCGCGTCCAGGATAGATACGCTTCATCGCGTTCGCCGCCGCGAGCGCTTGCTGCAACGTCTTCAACTCAATTGCGCAACTTGCGCGGCGAATTCTGCAAGTTCTCGAGTTCGATCCTTATCTCTCTCGTTAGATTGGTTCGGCATTCGCCGGGTTGGTAGCAAGACAACGTGCAGTGAGCGGACTTTGTGTTCCGAACGCGTGGAAGACCTTTGACAATCAGATGCGCCCGAAGCTAAATATCTGCAGTGTCCTTCAATACGGCCATTGCGGCATTGCGCCCGTTGATGCCAATCACGCTCCCACCCGGATGCGTGCACGCCCCGCAAAGATAGACGCCTTCCATCGGAGTGCGTGCAGAAAGCCGATTGGACCACATATAGCGAGGCAGGCATTCGCCCTGAAAAATATGACCACCAGTGAGGCCCACCTTTCGCTCGATATCGGGAGGACCCAGCACCTGCGCATCCAACACCGCGTTCTGCATGTTAGAGCAGAATCGGCCCAGAGATTGAAGTGCGAGGCCGCGAACTTCGTCGCGCCGGTCCTCCCACGTGCCGCGCGAAAATTTGTACGGAACATACTGCGCAAACACGCTCATGATGTGCAACCCGGCTGGGGCGACCGTTGCATCATGTGCGCTCTGGAAGTACACCTCGCACCACAAATGCTCCGGCAGCTCGCCTCGCCTTGCCGCCGCAAAGCCGGCTTTCCACTCGGATTTCGTGAGCGGTGCATTGATCTGCCCGTAGTGATGAGGCTCGTTCTTGCCGGGGCGGGAAGGGAAGTCCGGCAACTCCCGCAGCAGCACATTCAGTTTCACCGTGCATCCTTCGATCGGAATCTCCTCGACCCGCGCGCCCCATTCAGGATCGGCCGCAGCTCCAAGCAACTTCTGCGTCTGCCGCGGGTCGGCGTTCGAGATCACGACTGGCGCATGGATGCGCTCGCCGACTTCAAGGACGACACCTTCTCCAGGCAGAATCTGAGCAACAGGAACTCCGGCTGCAACGACAGCTCCCGCTTCCCGCGCGGCATCGCAGAAGTAAAACGAGACCATACCCATACCGCCCTTCACATATCCCCACATCCCCGACATTCCACCAAGTCTGCCTGAAGCGTGATGAAAACGAATCGATGCGGTCCCTGCGGCGAACGGGCTCGCATTCGTACCAATCACTCCCTGCCCTAGGTAAGCCGTCTGCAGCCGCTCATCGGTCAGATAGTGTTCAACGAACTCTGCCATCGACCAATCGAAGAGCATCCGCCGTGCTTCTTCGTCGCTACCGAGCCGCTCATCAATCTGTTCGCGTGTCGGAGCCTCGCCGATCCACATATCTCTATCGCCTGCGGGACGCAAAGCATCGCGCGTCCTGCGAATCACATCGCTCATTGCGCGCCAGCCCTCGACATCGCCGGGAGCAAAGGCTCGAATCTCATCCTCACACCGCTGATCGTCGTCCCACAGCTGAATGCTGGAATCATCCAGGAAGGGAACGAAGAGTCCGTTGACCGCAGGGCTCCATTGAAAACCGCGCGCAGCAAGGCCCAGCTCCGAGACAACCAGCGGATGCAGCAGGCCCGCGAGATAAGCGCAGGGAGACATGCGGACTCCGGGAAAAGGCTCCTCAATGGTGCATGCGCCACCCACACGCGATCGACTCTCAAGGACGAAAACGCGCTTGCCCGCCCGCGCCAGATAGGCCGCGCACGCAAGTCCGTTGTGGCCTGCTCCCACGACAATCACATCCCAGGTGCGCGATGCCAGTTCCTGGATCGGCATGGGCAATCCGACTTCGCCGAGACTGGCTGCGGTGAGTGAGCTCATTCTGACAGTATCAACGCCCTGGAAATTCTTGTCTTTCTTGATTTGTGCATGATATTTTCTTGTTTATGCACGTTATATCAGGCTCAATAAGAAAAAACGAGATTGAAAATCGCTTACAACGTGGCCTGCCGGTCAATGCCTCCGCTCTTGCAAAGGAGTTTTTGGTGTCGGAGGACGCGATCCGTCGAGATCTGCGAGCCTTAGCTGCCGAGGGAAAGTGCAAACGGGTTTACGGTGGCGGGCTTCCGATATCGCCCGACGGCGTTCCGCTTGAGCACAGACTCTTGAATGACTCGAAAGAAAAGCGCGCTCTAGCTTTAGCAGCCCTGTCTTTAATCTCCGAAGTATCGACCGTGTTCCTTGATAGCGGCAGTACCAACCTGGCATTGGCCAGAGAAATGCCGCCTGATCGCTCTCTTACGGTCGCGACGAATTCGATCTCAATTGCAAGCGCTCTCCTCGAGCGGAAAAATTTCAAAGTCATCGTCCTTGGAGGAGAG
>JAUTWX010000243.1 GCA_030838385.1 Acidobacteriaceae bacterium | reverse complement strand
TCAACAGCACGGCGGAATCCAGATCGTTCGATCCCTGGCGCTGCACGAAAGACTTGCGCTCTTCGCTCCAGAAATTGTCGTGGATGTCATCGGCGATAGCATCCCGCGTCGCGTACATCCAATCGAGAGGCCCGGCGAGCGAGCGTTTGTCGGCAAGCCGAATCGCCCGGTCAAATGCCACCCAGCACATCAGTCGGGAATGCAGAAAATTCTGCCGACCCCCGCGTATCTCCCAAATGCCCTCATCAGGACGATTCCAGTTTTTCGCCAGCCATTCCAAGATGCGCTTCATGGAACGCCAGCCATCGTGGCTGGTAGCCTCCCCATACTTGTTTGCCAGATAGGCCGCGTCCATCATCTCGCCGTAGATATCCAATTGCAGTTGACTATAAGCCGCGTTGCCGATACGGACCGGCCGGGAGTCCATATAACCGCGCAGGTGATCCAGCGTTTCCTCTGGGACCTCCTGACGTCCGTCAATGCCGTAGAGAACCTGAAGTGGTCCCTGCTCGGAATCGAAGTTCAGTAGCGATCCTAACCATCTTTGAAACTGCTGGGCCTCCTCGACGTAGCCCAGCCGCATCGCCGCATACAAAGTGAACGATGCATCCCGCAGCCACACATAACGGTAATCCCAGTTCCGCTCCCCGCCCGGATGCTCCGGCAGTCCGAAGGTGGGCGCGGCAACAATCGAGCCGAATTCATGATCCTGCAGGAGCTTCAGTGTCAGTGCCGAGCGGTTGACCGTCTCGCGCCAGCGGCCGCTGTAACGCGATTTTCCTGACCACTTACGCCAGAAATCAACCGTCTCGTCAAATCGCTGCTTCATCAATTCCTCGTCCAGCGGCGTCTCCGTTTCCGCACAGTCTTCGCCGAAGAGAAAGAATCGGTGCTCGCCCGCCTTCATAGCGAATGTTGTCACGACGCGATCGCCCTTCACGTCGAGCGGAATCGAGGCCTGCAAGACCATCGGCAGAATGTCAGCACCTTCGGGACGAAATATCACAGCATCATCATGGCGCTCGACTCCGTGCTTGCGCCGCGCGTAATCGAAGCTCGGGCAGCACTCCAACTTGAAGTTGATTTTGCCCTGGATCACGCGTACGGAACGGATGAGCTGGTTGGGAACATCGTCCTTCAGAATCGGCATGAAATCGGTGATTTCGGCGATGCCGGTTTCGGAAAGAAAACGGGTCACCAGGACATTGGTGTCGGGCAGATAGAGCTGTTTGCTGTTTTCTCCGTCAAGTTCAGGCTGGATGCAGAAGAAGCCGCCCTTCTCCGGATCGAGCAACGCTGCAAAGACCGTTGGCGAATCGCATCGCGGGAAGCAGAAAAAATCAATGGAACCGTGGGTTCCCACCAGCGCAATCGATCGCATATTGCCGATCACGCCATAGTCTTCTATCGGCTGAAACTCCATGAAGGCTCCTTCGCTTGATTTTGGGCGACGTTGCTTGGATGACGGGATGGTCCATCCACGTAACCTGCGAGCCTTCTTAAGGTATCGCCGGCTATCTCAACAAACGCATGAATCCCCGCCTTGGCAGGTCAGGCACAACATATCCCTTCGCATCGCCGAATTCCCGACTCACTGCCTCCGCTGCCAGATACCCACTGCGCGCCGCGCCTTCCATGGTGGATGGCCATCCGGTGGCAGTCCAGTCCCCCGCCAGCATAAGCCCCGGCCAGCCGCTCTCCGCTTCGGACCTGAATGCATCCAGTCCGGGCACGATCGAGTAAGTCGCGCGAACCTCCTTCACCACGGCGGCCTTCAGCAGGCGTGCCTGCTGCATCGCGGGAAAGAACAGCGCCAGCTCCCGGAGAGCCAGATCGATGATCGCCTGCCGCTCCATGGGTACCAGCGACTTCGACGCGCTGACGACCAGTTCTATCAAATAGCCATCGCGCAGCGACTGGCGCTCCGGCTGGATGCGCGAGGTGTTATAGAGCCACTGCACCGTCGTGTCGAGCAGCACGGCATGTTCCAGTTCTGTGATCTCGCGGTCGAACCAGAGATGTATCCCCGTGAGCGGCGAATGGCTGAAGCCTGCCAACAGCCCTTCCAGCCGAGCGCGCGGCGCGCCCTCCGGCAACGCCGGAAGCAACTTCTGCATTCCTTCAAAGGACAGCGCAAGGACGACCACATCGAAGTTCTCAGTCTGCTCGCCGGCGCGAAGCCGCCACTGCTCCGATGCCTCGTCGTGGCACAGCTTTTCTACCGTGCTTCGTAGGTGAATCCTGCCACCGGCGCGTTCGACGGCCGCTGCGACATGACCATACATCTCGCTCAACGGCACGCGCGGCACTCCCATGCGTCCCGCTTCCGCCGAGAATAAAAAAGCTTCACGAAAGACCTTCGCCGCATAACGTACGGAGATGCGATCCGGGTCTTCATTCAAAGCGCTGAACAATACCGGCTTCCAGAAGTGCTCCACCGCCCGCGCCGTCTGCCCTGTGTTGCGTAGCCAATTCGCAAAGTTCTGCCGGTCGTCTTCCGGGCGGCTGCCTCTGAGAAA
>JAUTWX010000482.1 GCA_030838385.1 Acidobacteriaceae bacterium | reverse complement strand
TCTGGAGCAGATCCTGCAATCCCGCGTGCCCGCGGTGCGTGTCGGCCAGCGGCCAGTCGTCGCCCGGAATGACCCACTCGATATCTTCGGCACACAACGCCAGCAAACCTTGCCTGTCGCCGCCGCCCATTGTCGCAAAAAAGTCCTTCACAATCTGGACATTCTTTTGAATGCTCATCGAGATCTCGCCATTTCTCTCTACATCGGATCGCGCGGTGTCGGTAAATCAGCCGAGACCAACGCCAGGTTGTTGCTGCATTACGGAAGCCGTATTGTAGCAATGAAAGGAGATGATCTTTCCACTCTCGAGGTGAGAACGCCTTCACGACATGCGTAGGCGCCGGCAGATTCACTGTGACATTGCGGTGCGAAGGGGCCGAACAGCTCGCGGTGGAGATCTCGCGGATCGGCGAGGATACCCTGTTGTCACGTCCATCAGAGTTGCCCTCGATCAAGCCAGACCCATCGCCTTCCCGACCAGACGGCCTCCAGCGGTCATCCACTTTCACGGTTGCCACAGACCCCCAATTGGGTTCGAAAGCCGACGGTCGAGATAGTAGGCCGCGCTGATGAACGACAGATGGGTCAGCGCCTGCGGAAAATTGCCGAGGGGCTCCGCCAGCAAACTGAGTTCTTCAGAAAAAAGTCCAAGATGGTTCGCGTAGCGAAGCCCCTTTGCCATCGCCAGCCGCGCCTCGTCCAGGCGGCCGGCGCGCGCCAGACACTCGATGTACCAGAAGGTGCAGGTAGTAAAAGCACCCTCGCCGCCTTGTAAACCGTCGTCGTTGCGATAGCGGAAGACGAGGCCCTCGTGGCACAACTGGTCCCGAATCGCATCCAGGGTCAAGAGCCAGACCGGATCGGAGGCGGAGACAAAACGGACCAGCGGCATCATCAGCAGCGCGGCATCAAGTTCAGTGCTGCCTCTGCTCTGCACAAAGTAGCCGTGTTCCGGGTGACGAAAATTCTCCCAGATGTCGTCTGCGATCCGATCCCTCTCCGCCGTCCAGCGCTCTATCGGTGCCGACAACGAGCGCTTGCGCGCGAGGCGAGACGCGCGATCCAAAGCGACCCAACACATAAGCCGCGAGTGCAGATATTCCCTCGGCACACCCCGCCCCTCCCAAATGCCCGCATCGGGATCGCACCAATGGCGCGCAACGAAGTCGGCGGCCGCGACCGCGTGCTGCCAGGACTCCCGGCTCATAGCGGTGCCGTACTTGTTGGCCAGGTAGATGCTGTCGAACAGTTCACCATAGATATCGAGCTGGATCTGTTCGCGTGCCGCATTGCCGACCCGGACCGGCTTCGCGTCGCCATAGCCGGCGAGATGGGTCAGCTCCTGCTCCGGCGCCGCTTCAGACCCGTCAAGCGCGTACATGATCCGAAGTGGATGGTTTTCGTCGCACGCTGCCCGAACCCGGGCGCCGATCCACGTTCGAAACCGCTCCGCTTCCTCGATATGGCCCAGCCGCATAAAAGCGTAGATTGTAAAGGATGAATCCCGGATCCAACTCGCGCGGTAGTCCCAGTTGCGGCCGGCACCGGTCGCTTCGGGCAGACCGAAGGTCACCGATGCGGCTATCGAGCCATGCTCATGCGATGTCAGCAGCTTAAGTGCCAGGGCGGAACGCGCCACCTCCTCGCGCCAGCGGCCCGTGTAGGTCGAACGCTTACTCCATTCGCGCCAGGCGGCAATTGTAAGTTCGAGGCTCTGTTGGATCCGCTCGCGGGCCGGCTTCTCCTGGTCGGCATCCTGAAGGACGAAGAACACCTCCTCTCCGGCCTTCAGCTCAAATTCGGCTCTCGCTTCCCCCTCGCCCACCTTGACCGACACACACCCGCTGAGGCGGAGAGGGAGAAAGTCACCGCCCGAGAAAACAACGGCGTCCCCTTCGGCCGCCGCCGCCGGAACCAAACGGCCGTAATCGAAACGGGGGCGGCATCGAAGCCGAAAGCCGACTGTTCCGTGCGTCGCCCGCACCCGCCGGATAAGGCAGTGGTGGACGCTGCCGGCGACGTCGGGGTGCGGCATCAGATCGGTGATCTCCGCGCTGCCCTCAAGCGAGAGCCATCTGGTCATCAGGACATTCGTGTCCGGCAGATAGAGCTGGATGGTTCGAGTGCCCCGAAGGGTGGGCGCGAGGGAAAACTCGCCCCCCTCGTCCGGGTCGAGCAGCGCCGCAAAGATCGACGGGCTATCGAGGTTCGGCCAACAAAGGAAGTCGATGGTACCATCGAGCGCCACGAGCGCTGCCGTCCCGAGATTGCCGATGATGCCGTGTTCGCCGATGGCGCGCAGCGGTGCCGGATTTGGCGCCCCGCGTTCAGCCATTGTCACGGAACTCCGGATAGAGCGCCATGCCACCGTCGACAAACAACGTCGTCCCGGTCACATAGTCGGCCTCATCCGAGGCGAGCCAGACCGTCGCGCGTGCCACGTCCTCCGGCTCGCCGATGCGCCCATAGGGGATCAGCTTCAGCAGCTTCTCCATTGCCTCCTTGGTTTCCCAGGCCTCCCGATTGATCGGGGTTCGAATAGCACCTGGGGCCACTGCATTGACGCGGATGGTGTCCGAGGCGACCTCCTGGGCAAGGGTCTGCACCATCATCCGGATGCCGCCCTTGGACGCCGCGTAGTTGAGATGCCCGGCCCACGGAATCAGCTCGTGAACCGAGCTCATGCAAACGATGTTGCCCGCCGACCGCGCCGGCCGGTCGGCCTTTGCCTGCTTGCGGAACAGCCGTACCGCCTCACGGCAGCAGAGAAACTGACCGGTCAGGTTGATGTCGATGACGGTGCGCCAGTCGTCGAGCGTCATGTCCGCGACCGCGGCGTCCTTCTGCAGGCCGGAGTTCGCGACCAGCACATCCATGCGGCCGAAGGCTGAGACGGTCTCTTCGAATAGCCGGTGAACGTC
>JAUTWX010000469.1 GCA_030838385.1 Acidobacteriaceae bacterium | reverse complement strand
CCTTCCGCTCGATAAGATTGAGACTGCACCCAACGGCGCTCTGATAATCGGAGCACTCGCGCGCAACTCCGATGTCGCCCATAGCCCCATTGTACAGCGCGTCTACCCTGTTCTCTCGCAGGCCCTCCTCTCCGGCGCATCGCCGCAGCTTCGCAACATGGCCACCACCGGCGGGAATCTGTTGCAGCGCACTCGCTGCGTCTACTTCCGCGACACCGCGCACGCCTGCAACAAGCGCGAGCCCGGCACCGGCTGCTCCGCCATCGACGGCCACAACCGCATGTTGGCCATTCTCGGCACCAGCAAGGATTGCATCGCAAGCAATCCGTCCGACCAGAACGTAGCCCTCACCGCGCTAGAGGCCACGATTCAGATTCAAGGAAAAGGCGGCAAGCGCAGCATCCCGATTCACGAATTTTATTTATTACCTGGCTCGACCCCAAACCGCGAAACTGTCCTGGAGCCGGGCGATGTAATCGTCAGCGTCACGCTGCCCCCGCCCGTTGCGGGTGCCAAGTCACACTATCTCAAGCTGCGCGATCGCGCGGCCTACGAGTTTGCCCTCGCATCAGCCGCGGTCGTATTGAAGCTGAATGGCAACAAAATCGAGTACGCTCGAGTCGCTCTGGGTGGCGTTGGCACCAAGCCGTGGCGCTCCCTCGAAGCCGAGCGTGCCCTAAAAGGAAACTCGGTCAACGCCGCCACCTTCCGCCGCGCAGCAGAGGAGGCGCTGAAGGACGCACGCCCAGCAAGCGAAAACGGATTCAAGGTGGAACTCGCGAAACGCTGTATCGTTCGCGCACTCACAATGTCCACTACGGCGTAGTTGCTGATTACGCAACTCCAGAGCAGCAAGCGAAACAACCAATCGCAGAGGAGTCAGTCACCATGATGTTCAGCGAATTTGTCGAGTTCATCAAATCCAACGAGGGTGCCCCGCCGTCACCAGCCGAGATAACTCACGACTCGCCATCGGCCATCATCGGCGCGGCGCTGCCCCGTATCGATGGTCCACTCAAGACCACCGGTAAAGCGCTTTACGCGTCGGACTACAACCCTCCGAACATGGTCTACGCGGTACCGGTGTGTGCAACTATCGCCAGCGGCAAGATCCGCCGAATCGACAGCAGCGCGGCAGAAAAGATGCCCGGAGTGCTCGTCGTGATCCATCACGGCAATATCATGCCGCTCTACCGCAACGCCTCCGGCGGTCGCAACAGCGAGAGCCGTCCCCCCTTCGAGGACGAGACCGTTTACTACTGGGGCCAGTATGTCGCAGCCGTCATCGCCGAAACCTTTGAGCAAGCGCAGGCCGCAGCAGCAGCCGTTCACGTCGATTACGACGCAGACAAGTTCAACGTAGCAACCTCACTCGACGATACCCTTCCACCAGAAGGCCAGCCTGGTGGACCCCGTGTTCTGAGCCATCGCGGCGACTCCGAAGGCGTATTTGCTACAGCAGCCGTCAAGGTCGACGAGGTGTACATCACGCCGGTCGAGACGCACAATCCCATGGAGATGCATGCAACTGTCGCCATGTGGGATGGCAGGAAATACACACTCTATGAATCTTCGCAGGGCGTGATGAACCATCAGACCGTCCTTTCGCAAATATTGGGCGAGCCGAAGGAAAATGTCGAAGTCATATCCCGCTACATCGGCTCAGGCTTCGGTGGAAAGCTCTTCCCCTGGCCGCACTCCGCGATCGCCGCTGCTGCCGCGCGCAAGCTCAATCGCCCGGTGAAGATCACCCTAAGCCGCAAGATGATGTTCTCGAACGTTGGCCATCGTCCGATCACCCAGCAACGTATGCGACTGGGCGCGACCCCCGACGGTAAACTCCTCTCGCTCCAGCAGGACTATCGCAACCACACCTCCTTCGGCGACGACGTGCGCGAGAACTGCGGTGAAGCAACGCCCTTCCTCTACAGCACGTCGAACCTGAAGGTCACGTCAGCCCTCGTACGCCGGAACATCGGCACGCCAACACCTATGCGTGGCCCGGGAGCCGTTCCCGGACTCTTCGCCGTCGAATCCGCCATGGACGAGTTGGCCATCAAGCTGAAGAAAGACCCAGTCGAGCTGCGCCTCTCCCTCGACACGCTTATTGATGAAGAGAAGAACAAGCCTTTCTCCTCACGACATCTGAAAGAATGCCTGCAACTCGGCTCGGAAAAATTCGGCTGGTCACGCCGCACACCCGGAATCGGGTCCATGCGCAAGGGAGACCTCGTTCTCGGCTGGGGCGTCGCGTGCGCTTCATGGGGAGCCAGTCGCGGCGTCAGCGAGTCATCCGTCAGCCTTTGCAGCGACGGCACCGCGCGCGTAAGCTCAGGCACGCAGGACATCGGCACCGGCACTTACACCGTGATGGCACAGGTCGTCAGCGATAAGACCGGCATCCCCGTAGAAAAGATCAACGTTGTTCTTGGTAGCAGCAGCCTGCCACCCGGCCCAACCTCCGGCGGTTCAACCGCCACCGCCACCATCCTCCCATCGGTCGTTGACG
>JAUTWX010000431.1 GCA_030838385.1 Acidobacteriaceae bacterium | reverse complement strand
CACGTTTACAACTATTCGCTGGTCCATAACTGGACGATCTCGCCGCACATCACCAATCAGATCAACATCGGCGTCAACTACTTCAATCAGGTCTTCAGCGACCAGCAGACCGGCTTCAACGTTGATTCGCTCGGGTTCGTCACCAACTCGCCCTATACGCAGGCGCCGAACATCAAGATCGCCGGCTTCGAACCCATCGGGCTGACCCCACCGGAGGGCCGTAACGACATCACCGGTCACCTCAACGAAGCTCTCTCCTGGTCGCTCGGCAAGCACCAGATCCGCTTGGGCGGCGAATATCGTCAGGCACAGATTGACGAGTTCTATCAGCGTCACTCCACCGGCACCTTCAGCTTCACCGGTAGCCAGGGACCCTGGTGCACCGTGGGTACCGACTGCAGCGGCAATGCGGAAGCTCTCGCCGATTTCCTGGGTGGATATCTGGCCTCCGCATCCATCGCACGCGGCAATGCGGAGCGGCAGGTCTTCATCAACACCTTCGACCTGTTTGCGCAGGACAGTTGGCAGCTCACGCCTGCGCTCAACTTCAACTACGGCGTGCGCTACGACTACGTGCAGCCGATGCACTCCCTCTATAAGAACCTCTCCGTCTTCCGTCCGGAGCTCACCGCCAACAATGGGCTCGCCTTCCAGGGCAATCAGATCGGCGAGGTCTATCCCAGCGATTGGATGAACTTCAGTCCACGTATCGGGTTCAGCTACGCCCCGGCGATATGGAAGGGCACCGTGCTGCGCGGTGGCTTCGGCATGTTCTTCGATACGCCAAACGCGAACCCCTTCCTGGATAACAGGCCGGGCAACAACGCGCCGAATGGTCTGGAAGGAAATCCCGGCGGCCCGGATCCCGTCTTCACCGTCGCCGCGACCCCTCAAGCCGGAGTGCCTTCGGTCATCCCCGGTCAGCCCATCCTGCCCAGCGGTACGGTCACCTGCAATCCATCCAACCCGTGCGGTGTCTTCTCGGTCGATCGAAACTTCCGCACGCCCTACAACTTCAACTACAACTTCCAAGTCGAGCAGTCGCTCGGCTCCAAGGCGATGATGCAGATTGGCTACGTCGGCAGTGAGGGCCGCCGTCTTCTCAGCCTGCTTAACATCAATCAGCCGTTCCTCGGTGGACCAACCACGGATGTCCCATTTGGCGGCACCAGCTATAGCGGCGTTCTCGATCGCCCCTACATCTCGTCCTATCCGCAATATGGCGATATCAACCAGATCGAGAGCATCGGCACCTCCAACTACAATTCGCTGCAGGCGGTCTTCAGCGTGCGCAACATGCACGGTCTGACGACGCAGTTCAGCTACACCTGGAGCCACAATCTGGATGAGGTCACGTCCTATCGCGGACAGCTCCCGCAGGACAGTACCAACTTCAAAGGTGACTACGGCGCCAGCGACTTCGACACCCGCAACACCTTCGTAGGTTTCGCCAACTACAACGTGCCGGCATTCCGTGGGCCGTCTCTGCTCACCCACGGCTGGCAGGTGAATACGGTGGTCACCCTCAAGGGTGGTCAGCCCATCAACCTCTTCACCGGAACCGACACCACCGGCACCAACGAGTTCACGCAGCGTCCTAACCAGATTGGCAATCCCTTTGCGGGCGTCAGCCATAAGGTGCAGAACGTCGACGGCTCACGCTTTGTGCAGTGGTTCAACCCGGCCGCGTTTGCCGATCCGGCGCCCGGCACCTACGGCAACTTCCGCCGCAACAGCTTCTACGGCCCTGGCTTTGCGGATGCCGATCTCTCCCTCTTCAAGAACACTCCCATCACGGAGCGGATCAACACCCAGTTCCGTGTGGAGATGTTCAACGTCACCAATCGGCTTAACCTGGCCAGCCCTGGCCCAACGCAGCTCGGGAACAGCTACACCGATTCCAGCAGCTTTGGCCAGACTGGCTCCACCATCGGCGCCGGCAATTTCGCGCCAGGAATCGGCCCCGGAGAACCGTTCAACACGCAACTCGCGTTGAAGATTATCTTCTAGGGGCGTACCCGTGTTGTCTCCCGCGGCACGGCTGCGCTTTCTGGCAGTCCGTGTCGCATTCTTTTTGGCTGACAACGCCTTCTATTTAGGCTCAATCTGGGCTCCAGCAAAGGAATTCTGTATGGCACTCACCCGGCGTCAGTTTCTCTTCCGTGTAGGGCAGGTGGGCGGTTACAGTGCCGCCTTCACCATGATGCAGGCTCTGGGCCTGCTGCCCATGGCAGCAGTCGAAGCGCAGGCCATCCGCGGCGTCTCCGGTCACGGCACTCGCGTCGTCATTCTCGGCGGAGGCATCGCCGGCCTCGTCTCGGCCTATGAGATGACCAAGCTTGGTTACACATGCACCGTGCTCGAAGCGCGCGATCGCGTCGGCGGCCGCAACTGGACCATCCGGCGCGGCACTCGCGTCAACTTCACTGATGGCACTGAACAGACCTGCGCCTTCGACGACGGCCTCTATTTCAACGCAGGCCCCGCGCGTCTGCCCTCCATCCACACCCACATGCTCAACTATTGCCACGAACTCGGCGTGCCGCTCGAAGTCGAGATCAACACTTCACGCTCTTCGCATTTGCAGTGCGACAACTTCAATGATGGCAAGCCAATCGAGCAGCGCCAGATGGTCAACGACACGCGCGGCCACGTCTCCGAGCTGCTCTCCAAATGTATCCGCCAGGGCGCGCTCGATCAGGAACTCAGTGCCCAGGACAAGGAGCGCATGCTCAAGTTCCTCACCGAATATGGCGATCTCAAGCCCGATGGCAAATTCGCTGGCACGGAGCGCTCGGGCTTTAAAGTGCTGCCCGGCGCCGGTCCGCAGGAGGGTGTGGCACGCGATCCGTTGCCCATGCATGCGCTGCTCGACGCGGATCTCTGGCAAGGCCTCCTCACCGAGGACATGATCGACTGGCAGGCCACCATGTTCCAGCCCGTCGGCGGCATGGACCAGATTCCCCGCGCGTTTGAAAAGAAGCTGGGCGCCACCATTCGCCATAACGCGCAGGTCATGCGCATCCGGCAATCTGCCAGCGGCGTGCGCGTCTCCTATAAGGATCGCGTCGGCGGCCACGTCGAAACTGTCGATGCCGATTACTGTATCTGCGCCATGCCGCTCACCACGCTCAAGAGTGTCGACGCCGACTTCTCTCCCGATGTCGCGGATGTCCTCCACAATGTCAGCTACGACTCGGCCTACAAAATCGCATGGCAGTCGCGCCGATTCTGGGAGCAGGACGACCACGTCTACGGCGGCCTCTCCTTCCTGCGGCAAACCGTCGATGTCGTCTGGTATCCCAGCTACAACCTCTTCTCGCCGCGCGGCGCCATCATCAGCGGCTACAGCATCGAGAACGGCACGCCGTTCGGCAAGCTGCCCACCATCCAGGCCAAGCTGGACGCTTCTCGCCAGGCGGTCGAAAAGCTCTTCCCCGGTCGGGGCAAGGAGCTGAGCGACCCGGTCTACGTGAGCTGGGGCAACATCCCCTTCAACCTTGGCTCCTGGATCAGCGGCTCGCGCCGGTCCGGCAGCTTAGAACAGGATCCCCACGACTACGCCGCCATCACCCGTCCTGACCGGCGCGTCTACTTCGCGGGCGACCACACCAGCCATATCGTCGGCTGGCAGGAGGGCGCAGCACTCTCCGCCATCCGCGCCATCAACATGATCGGACAGAAGGTTCAGCCAGGAGGAGTCATTGCGTAGCATCCGCACTGCTGTAGTTCGCGTTCTAGTCCTCGCCGCACTCACCACTTCTGCCATCGGTGCGGTCGCTCAAAGCCCCACTCGTATCCCGCTGCCCAACAACTCGCCCTTTCCCATCTCGCAGGGCGTCTGGGTCGGCAACACACTCTATCTCAGTGGCACGCTCGATCCCGACTTCAGCAAGAGTCCCGCGAAGGACACCAAAGCGCAAACCGTCGGCGCGCTTCAGTCAATCCAGAAGGCACTCGCTGCGCAGAAACTCACCCTCGGTGACGTGGTGATGATGCACGTCTATCTCGCCGCCGATCCCGCAATCGGCAAGATGGACTTCGCCGGCTTCATGGGCGGCTATACCCAGTTCTTCGGCACCAAAGAGCAACCCAACAAGCCCGCACGCTCCGCCATGCAGGTAGCCGCGCTGGCCGCCCCCGGAGCACTGGTGGAGATTGAAGTCATCGCCGTGAAGCCGTAGCGCTATTGCTGCTGCTGCATCTGCTGAATCTGGAGCAGCGGCGAGGCCAGCGGCAGCGGCTCATGCGCGCGCTCCACCACAATCGACCAGTCTTCCGGCACCGGCATCGTCTCATCGAACGGCGGCGCCGCCTCCGACGACTCCACGTGCACCGCCACGCTCAGCTCGCTCTCCGTTTTGCCGCGATAGACGCCGTGTGTCGGCGGCACGTCGGCGTAGTCGCGCCCCAGAGCCGTACGGATGTGGCGATCATTCGCCACCAGATCATTCGTCGGATCGAAGCCCACCCAGCCCAGCCGCGGCAGAAACGCCTCCACCCATGCATGCGTGGCGCTCGGCGCGTTCCGTTCATCGGAGCCGATCTCCGGCTCATCCCCATGGCATAGATAACCGCTCACATACCGGCAGGGAATCCCCACCATGCGCGCCAGCGCAATCATGATGTGCGCAAAGTCCTGGCACACGCCGCGCCGCGTCCCCAGCGCCACATCAATCGGTGAATCCACTTTTGTGCTGCGCGGCAGATATTCGAAATGGTTGTAGACGTCCCGGCTGATCTCGTGCAGCATCGACAGCGGATCATCGCGCCGCACAATCTTCCACTCCGCCGCCAGAGCGCGCAGCGCCTCTGTCGGCTCGGCAAAGGTGCTGGGCAGCAGCATCTCCCAGAAATCTCCCTGAGCCAGCAGCACATCCAACTCCTGCCACGCCGCAGGAGAAAGCCGGTTCGGCACCGCGCCCAGCGGCTGCTGCTCCACCAATGAATGTGCCACAACCACCAGTTGCCGATGATCGCCCGGAATGTCGAAATGGTGCACCTGGTTGGCCAGATGATCGCGATAGGAAAAGACGCGGCAGCGTGGACTCACCGACAGCGAGAAGGTGAGACAGCGCTGGTTGCCATCGCCGCGCGGCTGCATTCGGATCTCCATCGCGCTCTCGCACACCGGATGCTCATAATCAAATCGCGTCAGGTGCTGGATCGAGTAGTACCTCATAGTCGCTCCCTCTAGCGTGATGCGTCGTCAGTTTCTCGCATACCTTGTCATCCTGAATGTAACCGAAGGTGGAGTGAAGGACCTGCTGTATCTTCCTTTACGAAATCGGCGCAAAGCGCCGCTCAACCAATGCCACGAATCCTCTAACTCATCGCCAGCGCCGTCTGAATCGAGTACTGGATATACAGCCGGAACACCCGCTCATGCACCTGCCGGCACTGCTGCAGAATGCTCGACAGGTACGCCCCCACATCCTGCGACAGCACGTCTTCAATATCGACGAAGCTCAAGGAAGCCTGCAGCCGCCCGGAGACCCGCACCAGCTCGTCCGCCACGTGCAGGCCGCTCTTAGCTCCGATCGCCATCAGCGCGCTGCGCAGGCAATCCACCGAGTAGCGCACGGAATGGGGAAAGTCCGGATTCAGCAACAGGAACTCGGTAATGCGCTCCGGCGTGAAGTCGGCGGTGTAGGCGTTGCAGTAGGCTTCAAAAGCGCTGCAGCAGCGCAGCATACCAGCCCCTTCCAGGAAGTCGTAACCCGCCGCTGCACCATTTGGTGGCTCGAAGCTCTCGCGGTGGTACACGTCAAGCAGTCTCGTCGTAGCCGCCGCACGTTCGATGTAGCGTCCCAACTGGATGAACTGCCAGCCCTCGCCATGACTCATCGTCGAATCGGTCACTCCCTGGAACTGGTGCAGCTCGTAAACCACCGTCGGCAGGAAGCTGGTCAGCGCGTTATAAGAACTCACCTCGCGCTGTGCCGCGGTCATGCTGTGATACAGCCGGTTCAACTGCTGCCATTGCTCCGAGCTCAGCTCGTCACGCACTTGCCGCGCATTCTCGCGCGCCTGCGCGATACAGTTCACAATCGCCGCATGGCTGCGCGTGCTGAAGGTCAGATCATGTGTCAGTTGATAGAAGTCGCCACTCCACTCGATCTCCGCCGGATGTCCCAGGCATGCCAGCACCCGCCTCCAGCGCCGCTCCAGGCTCAGGTTCGCCGTGGTGCTGGCCTCGTCCAACATCAGGCTCATGTTCACGTCGATCAGCCGCACCGTATGTTCCGCCCGCTCCAGGTAGCGGCTCATCCAGTACAAGCTGTCAGCAACACGCGAAAGCATTTTCGGTCCCTCGCCTCAGTCGTTCACAACCCACGTATCTTTGCTGCCGCCACCCTGCGACGAGTTCACCACCAGCGATCCTTCTTTCAGCGCCACGCGCGTCAGCCCGCCCGGCACCACCGTCGCCTTGTCGCCGAACAAAATGTACGGGCGTAGGTCCACATGCCGCGCCTGGATGCCGCCCTCCATCAGGCAGGGTGCGCGCGAAAAATCCAGCGTAGGCTGCGCAATGTAATTTCGCGGGTCGGCCTCGATGAGCCTGCGAAAGTCCTCGCGCTGCGCCGCTGTGCTCTGCGGCCCAATCAGCATGCCGTAGCCGCCGGACTCGCCTACTGGCTTCACCACCAGCTTGTCCAGGTTCTCCAGCGTATGCTGCCGGTGCACTGGGTTGGTCATCAGGAACGTCTCGACGTTATTCAGCAGCGGCTCCTCATCCATGTAGTAGCGGATGATCTCCGGCACATACGCGTAGATCGCCTTGTCATCCGCCAGCCCTGTGCCAAATGCATTCGCCAGAGTTACATTTCCCGCACGATACGCGTTGAACAATCCCGCCGCACCCAGCATGGACTCCGCGCGAAATGCCAGCGGATCGATGAAGTCGTCATCTACGCGCCGGTAGATCACATCCACGCGCTTTAATCCTGCGGTGGTGCGCATGTACACCACATTGTCGTGGATCACCAGATCGCGCCCTTCCACCAGCTCGATCCCCATCTGGCGCGCGAGATAGGTGTGCTCGAAATACGCAGAGTTGAAGATCCCCGGCGTCAGCACCACGATCGTCGGCTCCGGCCGCCCCTCCGGCGCCAGCGAGCGCAAGGTCGACAGCAGCAGCTGCGAGTAGTGTTCGATCGGCCGCACATCATACGCGCGGAAGAGCTGCGGAAAGATCCGCTTCATCACGCGCCGGGCGGTCAGCATGTAACTCACGCCGCTCGGCACCCGCAGGTTGTCCTCCAGCACCACGAACTCGCCGGAACTCACCCGCAGCAGGTCCGTGCCGCTTACCGCGATGTAGATGTTGCGCGGCACCTGCAGCCCGCGCATCTCGCGCCGGAAGTGGCGGCATGTGTACACCACCTCGCGCGGTACCTTGCCATCGGCCAGAATGCGCCCCTCGTTGTACACATCGTGCAGGAACATGTTCAGCGCGGCGATCCGTTGCACCAGCCCGCGCTCGATGTGCGTCCACTCCGCATTGCTGATCACGCGCGGCAGCACATCGTAGGGAAACACCCGCTCCGTACCCTGCTCCTCGCCGTACACCGTGAACGTGATGCCCTGGGTCAGGAAGGAAAGGTCAGCCGCCCTCTTGCAGCGTTCAATCTCCTCCTGCGGCATGCGCGCGAACATATCCAACAGCCGACGGTAGTGCGGCCGCGTCTCGCCTTCGGCGGAGAACATCTCGTCGTACGCGCCGCCCAGCTTGTACTTGCGCAGCATCGCGTTGCGAAAGTGCTCCGAATCGCTGAACAGGCGGCTCTGTCCGGTCTCCACGTCTGGGCTTAGCCGGTCGAGGCTCATTCCGCCACCTCATCGCTCACCACGACAAACTTCTTCAGATTCGCCGAGCCGAAGGCAGTCGTCAGCGCCACATCGGCCGCGTCCCGTCCCGCCGCCATCAGCACGCGGCCAATTCGTGGCTGGTTGTGCCGCGCATCCATCGTCCACCAGCGATTGCCCAGGTACACCTCGAACCACGCGCTGAAGTCCATCGGTGCGGGGGGAACATACCACCGGATGTCTCCCAGGTAGCCGGTGGCGTAGCGCGCCGGAATATTCATCGCGCGGCAGAAGGTGATCGCCAGATGCTGGAAATCGCGGCACACCCCCCGCCGTTCGGTGTAGACATCCAGCGCCGTCTTGGTCGGCCGCGCGAATTGGTAGCCGAACTCGACCTTCCAGTGCACCCATCCGCAGATCGCTTGCACGCGTGGCCAGCCCGGCTCTATGCCGCCGAACAAGTCATGCGCCACCGGCGACAGCAGGTCCACCTCGCAGTAGCGGCTCGCCAGCAGGAACTGCAGCGTCTCGGTCGGCAGCTCCGCCACGGGATGCTCGGCGGCTCCCTCGCCCGCCGCATCCGGCTTGCCGCTGTCCATAATCAACGTGCTTCCACGCAATTGCAGCTCGCCGGACGGCACCACCAGCCGCGTGCAGCGATTGCCAAAGCTGTCGACGTACTCGTCCTTCGTCACGCCCGCATTGGTTTCCAGCTCGTCCGGCTCCAGCAGATCGGCGGCGCGCGTGGGATGTACGTGCAGCATCGCCACCACAGCTACCTCCTGCGGCGTCTCAAACGCGATGTCGTATCCC